>JAEYRQ010000646.1 GCA_023435545.1 Pseudomonadota bacterium
GATCCGCCCGTTCATCGCCTCGGTCTGTTGCGACAGGGTCCGCGCCACTTCAAGCACCTGCGAGGAAGCCGTCCGGGTCTCGTCGGTGGATACGCTGACGCTCGAAATGTTGGAGTTCACCTGTTCGGTGCCGATTGCAGCGTCCTGCACGTTGCGTGCGATCTCCTGGGTGGCCACGGTCTGTTCCTCCGTCGCGGCCGAGATCGCCGTGGCCGTCTCGTTCACCTTCTCCATCTCGCCCGAAACGATGCGGATCGCGTCCGCCGCCTCACTCGTGCCGGCCTCGATCTTCTGAATGATTGAGCGGACCTCCTCGGTAGCCTTGTGGGTCTGGGTGGCGAGGTTCTTGACTTCCGAGGCCACGACCGCGAAGCCCCTGCCCGCCTCGCCGGCGCGCGCGGCCTCGATGGTTGCGTTGAGCGCCAGCAGGTTGGTCTGCTCGGCGATCGCGGTGATCAGGCTGATCACCGTGCCGACGTCGTTCACGGCCGAGGACAGCTCCTTCATCTTGCCTTCGCTGGCCGCCATCATCCGCGCCGCAGACTGCACCATGCCGGCCGTCTCATGGACCTTGCCACTGATCTCGCTGATCGAGGTCGTCAGTTCCTCGGTCGAGGCGGCCACGCTCTGGACGTTGGAACCGGCCTGCTCAGCCGCCGTCGATGCGCTGGACGACAGCTCTGCGGTGCGCACCGCGATCTGCGACATCGAGCCGGCGGTCGCGTTCATCTCCTCTGCTGCAGCGGCGAGCGAGCGCAACAGTTCCGCGGACGCCTGATCGAACTCGCTGACCAGCCTGTCGACGGCCGCCGCCCGGGCGACCTTCGCCGCGTCTTCGGCACGCTGAGCCTCCTCGAGGCGCTGGCGTTCGAGCGCGTTCTGCCTGAAGACCTGCATCGCCTTCGCAAGCTCGCCGATTTCATCGCGACGGTCGGCGATGGACACGGTGACATCGAGGTCGCCTTCGGCCAGCCGCCGGACAATGCCGCTCAGCTCCTGCACCGGCCGGACCACTCGGCGGCTGAAGAACATGAGGAGCACCCCCACCATCGCCAGCGCGAGCGCCACGATCATGGTCTGTGCGATCACGGACATCCGGTAGGCCGCAGCGGCCGCTTCTGCGGCCTCGCGTTCCGCGCGGGCATTCATCGTGCGCTGAAACTCCTCCAGCGGATCCATGATGATCTGCTTGTCGCGATCGTACTGCGGGCCGAACATCAGGTCCCGGGCGCGGGCGAGGTCTCCGGCGGCGACGGCCGCCATGGCCGCTTCTTCGGTCGCGATCAGCGCATCGGAATTGCGCCGGGCGGTCTCGATCAGGTCGAGTTCGGCCTGCGGGGCATTGAGTTCCTTGAGGCGCTGGATAACGCGGTCGCGAGTACGGGTCTCGCGAACCTCCTGCCAGTAGGTGTCGTAGTGCGACCGGTCGGCGGTCACCGCGTACAGGCGCGCTTCATTGGTCAAGAGATCGGAGGCACCGGCCAGCTCCTGCCCAAGCTGGCGAAATTGAATTTGGCGTTCGACCGCGATGCGCTCCGCATCGATCCGCTGGTCGGCCAGCCAGAGCAGACCGACGGACACAACGGACAGGCCGGCAATGGCGACCACCATTATCCTCGTTTGGGCGCTGAGACTCGGGGGAAGGACGGACATCGGGTGCATTTCCTCAGAATGAATGTTCATCTGCCGGTTCGGCTGTTGTTTCTTGGCCTTGAACCGCACTGCAATTTGCACGGCGCGTCGCCGGCATCGATCACCGAATGAAGGAGCCACGACATCACGTGGACTACAGTAAACAGTAATTGGTATCTCAAATGCTAATTTCTAAACCAAGTGCGCGTCACGCCAAATGCCTCTTGATATTGCTACATTACGTGACGTTGTAAATATTCATCTGATGAAACACTTCTCCGATTGGACGATCGGGCCGCGGGACACAACCAGCCGGAGCATCACCATCCCCGCCAGCACAGATGGCGCCTCCGCCGCAGCGGAAGGGCTCGCGGGCAAGCCGGACCGACTGCAACGCCGGCCGCCGCCTTTCGAGCCTTGCTGCCCCCCGCTCCGTGCGGAAGCGCTGCCATGGCGTCCGCTCAGTTCATGTACGGTCGCCTGCTGCGACAGGAACCCGATCGCCGAAAAGGATCCGCTGGGGCTGCCGTCAGGCAGGTCTCCTGCTCCACTGGGAGACACATGGAATCTTCGATCGGTCACACCGATCGGCATACTTTTCGGCGATCCCCGTAACCTCTGCCATCAGCCCTGCTTCCAGGGTAATCGGCTCAAGCCCCAGGCCGACGAATCGCTCATTCACCACGTGCAGGTCGTTCTCGGCGGCTTCGTTGCGCGGGTTCTCCTGGTAGCTGATCTCCGCGCCGGTCAGTTTGGCGATCATCTGCGCCAGGTCGCGAACCCTGTGGGTCTCGGTCATCTGGTTCAGGATGTTCACCCGCTCGCCAATCTGCGGCGGGTTCTCCAGCGCCAACTCGATGCACCGGCAGCTGTCGCGGATGTGTATGAACGCCCGCGTCTGCCCGCCCGTCCCATGAACCGTCAGCGGATAGCGAACGGCGGCCTGCATCAGGAAACGGTTGAGCACCGTTCCATAGTCTCCATCATAGTCGAAACGATTGATCAGCCGCTCGTCCATGGCGGTTTCGTCGGTCTGGGTGCCCCACACGATCCCTTGATGCAGGTCGGTGATACGAACGCCGTCGTTCTTGTTGTAGAAATAGAAGAACAACTGATCCTGCGTCTTCGTCATATGATAGATCGAGCCAGGATTGGCCGGATACAGTATTTCCTGGTCGTGCAGGCCGCGGTCGGTTTCGACCTTCACCTTCAGATATCCCTCGGGGATCTTCATTCCGGCGGTGCCGTAGCCGTAGACGCCCATCGTCCCCAGATGGACCAGATGGACGTTCAAGCCCGATTCCACGATCGCCGCCAGCACGTCGTTGGTGGCGTTCAGATTGTTGTTGACGGTGTATCGCTTGTGCCAGGACGATTTCATCGAGTAGGGTGCGGCACGCTGCTCGGCGAAATGGATGACAGCATCCGGACGCTCGTTCTCGATCAGCGTCAGCAGACGGTGGTAGTTCTCGCCGACGGTGAAGTTGTGGTAGGCGATCTGACGGCCTGTCAGTTCCTTCCACGCGGCCAGACGCTCACCCAGCGGGCGGATGGGTGTCAGGCTATCGACCTCAAGCTCGACGTCGATCTTTCGGCGGGACAGATTGTCGACGATCGTCACGTCGTGTCCACGCCGCGACAGATACAGGCTCGTCGGCCAGCCACAGAAGCCGTCACCGCCAAGAACGATAGTTTTCATGCATTGTCCCCGTTATGGCATCATCCATCGGTCGCGAGAGCAGCCGGCGACCGCCCAGGGGCGACATGCCCCGGGGCTTTCCGACGGCAGAACGCAACGCTTCCGGTCCCTCGGTGTCCCCTGAAGGATCCGGACTTTCGGTGTTCCTCAGCTCGCAGAATCCGGTCCAGATTCCGGCGCCGCCTTGCCCATGCATCTATATGTGGGTTGCGGATAGGCTTCCAGCCTCTCTGGCGACACGGACGCTGATCGAGATGCCCAGCAGAAGCTATCTCGTCAGCGCCTGCGATGACCTGCGCCGGCCGAGCCCGCTCGAGAGCGCCTGATCCTGATTCACACGATTGTTCGCCTACCGTGAGGCCGATCCTCACGGGCGAGCTCACGCGTCGTTTCAGCTCTGGTGGCGCGGCGATCACAGGCTATGCTGTCGTCAGGTGGCCCGGCCACGCTTCCTCCAAACCTTCTCGAGAAGCGTTTGGAGCCTCGCGGCCGTCGATCGCTCACCCATTCGAAACAGCCTGTCGGCGGTGATGTCGGACGAGGATTTTCCCACGGAACGGAGGTGGCGCTGGTTCGGCCGGCTCATGCTCGCGGCCATGGCCGTCGCCCTGCTCGTCATCACCCTGATGGCCGCGTGAGCCTCCGGCACCACGCTTAGCGGCGAAAGCTGCGAATTCGACGAAGCAAGAGCGTTTTCCGGACTGCCCCGTGGGGAAAGGCTACCGGCTACTCGGCGTTGCCGAACATCGTGTGGCGGACGGTGTCGCCGCGTTTCAGGCCGATCCTGTCGGCCGTGCCCGCATTGAGCTCGAGCACCGAGCGCACCGGCCCCTTGGAGGATATGGTTTTCGTCGAGAGCGGCGTCGTGT
>JAEYRQ010000100.1 GCA_023435545.1 Pseudomonadota bacterium
CGTCGACACCGATGTCAGCAAGCGTCCTGGCGACGACGTCCGCGGTGCGGTGCTCCTCGAACGCGATCTCCGGATGGGCATGGAGATCGCGCCGGATCGCTACCAGTTCATCCACCCAGGGCGCGAAGCGGTCCGTCGACATCAGATGCGCCCCTCCTCCACCGCATGGCAGGCGGCGAGATGCCCGGGGCCTCGCGCGGTCAGCAGCGCCGGCTCCTCCTCGCGACAGCGCTCGAAGGCGTGCGGGCAGCGGGGATTGAAGGTGCAGCCCGGCGGCGGGGTGATCGGGTTCGGCACCTCGCCCTTGACCGGCGTGCGGGCCCGCCCGGTCATGTCGATGTCCGGCACCGCGTCGAGCAGCATGCGGGTGTAGGGGTGCCGGGGATCGGCGAACAGATCGCGCGACGGCGAATCCTCGACCAGCTTGCCGAGATACATGACGCCGATCCGGGTCGCCATGTGGCGAACGACGGCGAGGTTGTGGGAGATGAACAGGTAGGTGAGCCCGAATTCATCCTGGAGGTCGCGCATCAGGTTGAGGATCTGCGCCTGCACCGAGACGTCGAGCGCCGAGGTAGGCTCGTCGCAGATGATGAACTCGGGGTTGTTGGCGAGCGCGCGGGCGATCGCGATGCGCTGGCGCTGGCCGCCTGAGAACTCGTGCGGGAACTTGGCGCCGTCGGCGGGATCGAGCTTGACCAGGGTCAGCAGCTCGCCGACGCGGCCCTGGATCTCCTGCGGGTCCTTCGACAGTCCGAAGGCGCGGATCGGCTCGGCGATGATCCGGTCGACCCGCCAGCGCGGATTGAGGCTGGCGAAGGGGTCCTGGAAGATCATCTGAAAGCGCCGGCGCAGCCGCCGCTCCTCGGCACCCGAGCGCACCTTCGAGCGGTCGATGCCGTCGAACACCACGGTGCCGGCGCTGGGCGGGATCAGCCCCGCCACCATCCGCGCGACGGTGGACTTGCCGCAGCCGGATTCGCCCACCAGCGCGAAAGTCTCGCCTGCGCCGATCGAGAAGGAGACGTCGTGGACGGCGCGCAGATACTGCTTGTGCCCGCCCTCGACCAGCCGGTTGAGCAGCGGCTTGGAGACGTCGAAGTAGCGGGTCAGCCCCTTGACCTCGACCAGTCTGCCGGGCGCCTGCTCCGCCACGGGCCGGGGTGCTGCAGCGCTCATGCCGGCACCTTGCGGCCAAGGGCGGCGACATCGGGCGCGTGCAGCCAGCAGGCCGCCCAGGTGGTGCCGGCATCCAGCAGGTCCGGCCGCTCGACGCGGCAGCGGTCGAACACCTTGGGGCAGCGGGGATTGAAGGCGCAGCCCTCGGGAATCGCGGTGAGGCGCGGCATCGAGCCGTCGATCTGCTGCAGCCGGGCCGCGTCGTGGGCGAGCGAGGGAATCGAGGCCATCAGTCCCTCGGTGTAGGGGTGATGCGGGTGCTTGATCACCTCGCGCACCGGCCCGATCTCGGCGATGCGGCCGGCATACATCACCGTCACCCGGTCGGCGGTCTCGGCGATCACGCCCATGTCGTGGGTGATCAGCATGACCGCTGCGCCGTGCTCGGCGCAGAGCTTCTTCAGCAGGAAGATGATCTGCGCCTGCACCGAGACGTCGAGCGCGGTGGTCGGCTCGTCGGCGATGACCAGCGCCGGATTGGCGGCCAGCGCCAGCGCGATCACCACCCGCTGGCGCATGCCGCCGGAGAACTGGTGCGGATAGGCCTCGATGCGCGTCGCGGGCGCCGGAATGCCGACCTCGGTCAGAAGCTCGATCGCCCGCTTGCGGGCGCCGGATTCGCCGAGCGGCAGATGGGTGCGGATCGTCTCTATGAGCTGTTCGCCGACGGTATAGAGCGGATTGAGGCTGGTCAGCGGGTCCTGGAACACCATGCCGATGCGCCGGCCCCTGACCTTGCGCATGGCATCGGCCGACAGGTTGTCGATGCGCCTGCCCTCGAGGATCACCTCGCCGCCGGCGATGCGGCCCGGCGGCTCCAGCAGGCCGATGATCGCGCTGCCGGTCAGCGACTTGCCGGCCCCGGACTCGCCGACTACCCCCAGCACCTCGCCCGGCGCGATGTCGAAGGAGATATCGTCGACGGCGACGAGGGTTCCCTTGCGGGTCGGAAACTCGACGCGCAGGTTCTTCACCTGGAGGAGGGGTTGGGTCATCGGCGCCCCCACACCCGCGTCATCCCGGCCGAAGTGAAGCATAGAGCCGGGATCGGGACGCTACATCCCGTTGCAGCATTCCGATCCCGGCTCTTCGCGCCTCCGGCGCTTCGGCCGGGATGACGCGGCGAGCGTTCGAACATCTGATGCGACCTACCCGCCATCCCCTCACCTCAGCTTCGGATTGAGTGCGTCGCGCAGCCAGTCGCCGAGCAGGTTGACGGCGAGCACGAGGATGGCGAGCGCGGCGCCGGGGAAGATGGTGATCCACCATTCGCCGGAAAACAGGAAATCCTGGCCGATGCGGATCAGCGTCCCGAGCGATGGCTGGGTGATCGGAATGCCGACGCCGAGGAAGGACAGCGTCGCCTCGGTGATGATGGCCAGCGCCAGATTGATGGTGGCGATCACCAGCACCGGCCCCATGACGTTGGGCAATACGTGGCGCAGCATGATCAGCGCCGGCGGAATGCCTATCAGCCGGGCGGCCTGGACGTACTCCTTGTTGCGCTCGACCAGCGTCGAGCCGCGCACGGTGCGGGCGTACTGCACCCAGAAGCTCAGGCCGATCGACAGAGTCAGCACCCAGAAGGCGGTCCGCTCGCGCGGGATGTTGCCCAGCACGGCATGCACCGAGCCATCGATCAGGAGCGCGATCAGGATCGCCGGGAAGGTCAGCTGCACGTCGGCGATGCGCATGATGATCGAGTCGGTGCGCCCGCCGACATAGCCGGCGACGAGGCCGAGCGTGATGCCAATCGCGGCCGCGAGGATGACGCTGGCGAAGCCGACCGCAAGCGAGATGCGCGACCCGTACATGATCGTCGACAGGAGGTCGCGCCCCTGGTCGTCGGTGCCCAGCAGGTAGTTCGGGTCGCCACCCGCCTCCCAGGCCGGCGGCAGCAGCGAATCGAGCAGGCTGATCTGCGACAGGTCGAACGGGTTGTGCGGCGCGATCCACGGCGCCAGCAGCGCGCCGAGGAAGAAGACGGCGGTGACGATGGCAGCCAGCACCGTCACCTTGGAGCGCCGGAAAGAGTACCAGATGTCGGAGTCGAAGGCTCTCGTCAGCCGGCCCGTGGGCGCTGCGGGCCGACCGGCCGCCGCCGCCGTGGCCCGTCCTTCCTCGCCTGTCACATAGGGCATGGCTTGCCTCAAGCAGCGGCTCGTCCATCGACCCTCACCCGTGGATCGACCAGGGTGTAGAGGATGTCGACGGCGAGGTTGATGACGACGAACAGGAAGGCGATCAGCAGCAGATAGGCGGCCATGATCGGGATATCGACGTTCTGCACAGCCTGCAGGAACAACAAGCCCATACCCGGCCACTGGAACACGGTCTCGGTGATGATCGCGAAGGCGATGATCGATCCGAGCTGAAGGCCTGTGATGGTGATCACCGGGATCATGGTGTTCTTCAGCGCGTGGCCGAAATAGACCGCCCGCTTGGTCAGCCCGCGGGCGCGGGCGAACTTGATGTAGTCGGTCCTCAGCACCTCCAGCATCTCGGAGCGGACCAGGCGCATGATCAGCGTCATCTGGAACAGGCCCAGCGTGATCGAGGGCAGGATCAGCGCCTTCAGCCCCGAGGCGGTCAGCAGTCCGGTACGCCAGAAGCCGAACACCTCGACCACCTCGCCGCGCCCGAAGCTCGGCAGCCAGCGCAGGTTCACCGCGAAGATGAAGATCAGCAGGATGCCGATCAGGAAGGTCGGCAGCGAAATGCCGATCAGCGAAACTGTGAGAAACAGCTTGGAGAGCCAGGAGTCGCGGTTGATGCCGGTGTAGACGCCCATCGGAATGCCGACCAGCAGCGCGAAGATCGCCGAGCAGATCGACAGTTCCAGCGTCGCCGGCAGCCGCGAGAGGATCAGTTCGCCGACCGGTTGCTTGAACTGGTAGGCGATGCCGAAGTCGAAATGCACCGCGTTCCACAGGAAGCGGCCGAACTGGACGAAAACGGGATCGTTGAGGCCGAGCGCCTCGCGCAGTGCTGCCCGCTGCTCCGGGGTGGTTTCGACGCCGACCATCTGGTTCACCGGATCGCCGATGTACCGGAACATCATGAAGGCGATCAGCGCCACGGCGATCATGACCAGCACGGACTGCGCGAGCCGTCGGATGATAAAGGCGAGCATGGCCCTCCGGCTTATGAACTGCGGCGCCTCGGCACCTCGGGCTGGACCGGTCCGGATCCGCGCACGGGACCGCTGGTGCGGCCACACAGCCGATCAGGACACGCGGGCGGGGTCCGCTGTCGTTCGCACCGGACCGGCCTGGACACGCTCGCCATGTTCCGCCTCGGCGCCGTCACGGAGGGGCTGGCCCAGCCGGGACGGAGAGAGACATGGCGCCGGGTGCGGTCTGTGGCTGCCGCATTGCTTCCCCGTGCCCGAGGCCAGCCGGAAGCGGCTGTACACCCCCTGGAAGCGGTAGCGGCGATCGCTCGCCTATACCCTTCCGGCCGTCACATACGGCCCGTCAGTCGTTCATCGTCATCCACTTGAAC
>JAEYRQ010000125.1 GCA_023435545.1 Pseudomonadota bacterium
CCCGTAGGTCTTGCGGACCTCGCGGATCTCGCCGGCGATCCGGTCCCCTAGCCGCTCCTCGGAGCCGACCAGCGCCCGCAGTTCCGCCTGCTCGGCGGACAGCGCGTCGTGGTCGCGGCGGATCTCGATCTCCTCCAACTTGCGCAGCGAGCGCAGCCGCATGTTGAGGATCGACTCGGCCTGCAGGTCGGTCAGGTCGAAGCGCCGGATCAGCTCGGCCTTCGGCTCGTCCTCCTCGCGGATGATGCGGATCACCTCGTCGAGGTTGAGATAGGCGATCAGGTAGCCGCCAAGCACCTCGAGCCGGTGGGCGATCTTGTCCAGCCGATGGTTCGACCGGCGGATCAGCACCTCCCGGCGATGGTCGAGCCACTGGCGCAGCACATCCGCCAGCCCGAGCACCATCGGCACCCTGCCCCCGCTCAGCACGTTCATGTTGAGCGAGAAGCGGGTCTCGAGGTCGGTCAGCTTGAACAGCGATTCCATCAGGATTGCGGGATCGACCGTGCGGCTCTTCGGCTCCAGCACGATCCTGACGTCGTCGGCGGATTCGTCGCGCACGTCGGCGAGCAGCGGCAGTCGGCGGGCGGTGAGAAGTTCGGCGATCTTCTCGATCAGCCGCCCCTTCTGCACCTGGTAGGGGACCTCGGTGACCACCACGATCCAGGTCCCCCGCCCCTGGTCCTCTATGTGCCAGCGCGCCCGCAGGCGGAACGAACCGCGGCCGGTGCGGTAGGTTTCGATGATGGAACTCTGCGGTTCGACGAGAATGCCGCCGGTCGGGAAATCCGGACCTTCAACATATTTTACAAGCGTTTCGACAGTCGCGTTCGGATGCTTGATGAGGTGAAGTGCCGCATCACACAGTTCCGCGGCGTTGTGCGGCGGGATCGAGGTCGCCATACCGACCGCAATGCCCGCGCTGCCATTGGCGAGCAGGTTCGGGAAGGCGCCCGGCAGGACGAGCGGCTCCTTCTCCTCGCCGTCATAGGTCTCGCGAAAGTCGACCGCGTCCTCGTCCAGCCCATCGAGCAGCAGCCGCGCCGTCTCCGTCAGCCGCGCCTCGGTGTAGCGCATCGCCGCAGCGTTATCGCCGTCGATGTTGCCGAAATTGCCCTGCCCGTCGACCAGCGGATAGCGGACGGCGAAGTCCTGCGCGAGGCGCACCAGCGCGTCATAGACCGACTGGTCGCCGTGCGGATGGTACTTGCCGATGACGTCGCCGACGACGCGGGCGCATTTCTTGAAGCCCGCATCGGGATCGAGCTTCAGGAGCCGCATCGCGTAGAGTACCCGCCGATGCACGGGCTTCAGCCCGTCGCGCACATCCGGCAGGGCGCGGTGCATGATCGTCGACAGCGCATAGGAGAGGTAGCGCTCCTCGAGCGCCTGGCGCAGGTCGATCGGTTCGATACCGCCCTCGGGCGGTGGCGGGGGCGTGCGGGCTGACATGGCCGAGGGTTACCTGAACGCGGCGAGTCTGGGAAGCTGGCCGGCGGTGATTCTCGAGCGGGAACAACTGAGCGGACCGGGTTGATCGGCATGGCGGGGGGAACGCGGGGGTACATCGGCCTGCTGCAAAGACTGAGGCAGTTCGACCCGGCCGGCGCATACCTGCTGTTTGCCGTCCATACGACGGCCGTCATGCTGATCGCCGCGCTGATCGGGCGCGCCCTGGGATCCGCGATCGCGGGCGAGGCATTCGGGCAGTCCGCCGCGATCTACATGGCGGTCGCAGCCGGCGTACCGGTCATGATCGCACAGCCGCGCACCGGGTCGCGCAGGATCGGCGACATTGCGGCGTTTGGCGGCGCGATCGTCGCCGCAGGCCTGCTCGGAAGCCTCGATGCGCGCGTTCCGCAGGCCGGCCAGGCGCTGCTGGTCGCAGGCGCCTTCCTGGCGTTCTATGTGCGCCGATGGGGCGATCCCTGGGCCAAGGCCGGCCTGATCGGGCTGACGGTGCTGATATCCCACCAGATCATCGGATCGCTGATCGATCCCGCGCCGCTCGACTATCTGGTGGCGCCGGCGGTGCTGATCGCCGGATTGGGATGGTGGTTCACCCCCGTTTCCCGCTTCGATCGCGCGCTCGCCCTGGCCGTTGCAGCTCTGATGACCGCGATCGCCCGCGAACTTTCCACCCCGCCCGACACGCCGGCCGCCGCGACTGCGAGCGTCCTGCGAATCGACCGGCGGATCGACCGCATTCTCGAGCTTCGCGATCACGCGGACCGGTTCGATTTCGCCCGTGCTCCGGCCCACCAGGCGCGTTTCCACGCCGCGACCATCGCCGCGCGGGTCTGGGAGAACGCGGCCGACATCCTCGGCAACCGACACGAATTCGGCTCCGCAGTCTCCGCACGGATCGATGCGTCGTGCCGCGCCGTGGCGGCGGCGATTGCCGACCCCTCACCCACAGCATACGTGAACGCGGAAGCGGCAGTGGCCGCGCTCGAATCGGAGGCGATGCGCATGGCCGGCTCCGAAGCGCTGACGACACGGGACAACGCCGACGTCGCGGCCGTCAACCTCGTGGCCCTGAAGCTCGCGCTGGACCATCTGCTCGATGTCGCCGAAGCGCCGGTGACGCGAGTGGAGCCGGTGCGATGACCCACACTGGCGGCCTGTTGC
>JAEYRQ010000129.1 GCA_023435545.1 Pseudomonadota bacterium
TCGCGCTCGCTCGCCGATTCCGAGCTGACTGCAGATCAGGTCGACGCCCTGTCGACGACGGCCGCGCAGGGCCTGCAGGTCGGGGAGACGCTCTACTATGTCGGCGGCTACGGCTATTCGCGCTCGGCGCAGAACTTCATGACCTACGACACGCTGACCGCGTTCGATCTGCGGGCGGTGGTGTCTTGGGTGCGCAAGGACAGCAACGTGGCCGACCTCGCCTACATCATCCGCCAGACCAGCCACAAAGTGCTGAAGGTCACGGGCGGGCAGATGACGCGGATCGGCGACCGCACCATGCTGGTCTTCGGTCAACTCTTCGACGGCGGCTATGGCGGTCCGACGCCGCCCAACCAGGTCTACACCACCCAGGTGCGCAGCTTCCGGCTGATCGACAACGGCCGCACCGTGCGCATCGCGAACGTCCGCCGCGACCCGGTCAAGCCCAACCCGACAGATTACCGGCGGCGGGACTACACGCTGATCCCGACAATGGAGGTGCAGGACGGCCGCCGGGTCGAGAAGGTGACCGCGCTTGCCGGCGTCTTCACGCTGACCGACGGCATGTTCACAGTCCCGGTCGAGGTCGACGGCGAAGGACGCCCGAGCATGGCGGATCCAGCGGCCAGGGGCACCTTCAAGCAGGCGATGAACGGCTACGACTGCGCCTTCCTGCCGATCTGGGACTCGAGGAGAAAGCAGTCGCACGCGCTGCTGTTCGGTGGCATCAGCTTCGTCGAGTACGATCCCGACACCGGCCAGTTCGTCGAGGACGACGAATTTCCCTTCATCAACGACGTCACCGCCATCGTGCGGACCAACAAGGGCAGATACCGGCAGGTCCTCGTCGACAGCTATCCGCAGATCGACAGCAAGGACGGCAAGCGGCTGCGCTTCGGCGCGGAGGCGCACGTGCTGGTGGATCCGAACATCCCGACCATGAGCAACGGGATGATCAACCTGACCGCGCTCAAGCGCCGGTTCGGGACGCAGCCGGTGGTCGTCGGCCGCATATTCGGCGGCATCGCCGCCGACGCCGGCAACAACGGCAACTCGACGGCCTCGAACCTCATGTTCGAGGTCGTGCTGACGCCGCGCTGACCAAATGAGCGGAGGACGGGCCTCGGCTGACAGCCCGTCCCCGCACGCTGCCGGACCGTCTCAACCCGGCAGCGCGGCGGCCCTCTGGGTCCTCGTGGTCGCCGGACCGGCGGCCCGGGCGGCGCTGCTCGGTGGCATGCTCGTTGCTCAGAGCGCGGTCGGCAAGGCCTTCGGGCTCGACGACGGCGTCCTGGCGATCCTGTTCGAGTGCATCGTCTTCGGCAGCCTGCTCGCCGTCTTCGTATTGCCGCCGCTGGTCCGGCTCGCGGGCCTTCGCCCCGTCAGCCTCATCGCATCGCTGGCGACCGTGGCCTTGCTGGCCTCGGGAATCGTGCTCGCGCCGGATGCCGGGGCCGGGACGGCGGCGACGGCCGGCCTGTTCGCCGCCGCCACGCTGACCGGCTTCAGCGTTGCGGTGCTGTCGCCGATTACTCAGACGCTGCTCAACAACGCCACCGTTTCCGACCCGGCCAGTCGGGAATCGCTGCAGTCGGCCTGGGCGGCCGGCCAGCCGGTCGGATTCGTCCTGGCCTCGTTCATTGGCGGCATGCTGGTCGACAGCTACGGCTGGTGGACCGCGCTCGCGGTGCCGCTGCTGTTCGCGGCGGTCTGCGTGATCGCGCTGCTCAACAGGGACGTGACTGGATCCGCAGCGGCGGCCGCCTCATCCGATGACCCCGGGCCGGCCCTGCGCGAGCTCGTCGTCGTCCTCGTCGCGCTCGTCGCCTTCGAGATATGGTCGACCTGGGGCAGCCTTTCGACCTGGGGGGCGCCTGGGCCGATGATCGCACTTGTCGCCACGATCGCGGCAGCGGCATTCGCCGTACGACACCTGCGCCAGTCACAGTCGCCCGGGGTGTCGACGGCGGCCTTCGGCGTGCCGGGGTTCGCCGCTGCCTTCGTGATCCTCTTGATCTACCAGTTCCCGACGACGGCCGAGTTCGAGGTGCTTCTGCTCACCGAGCTCGACCACCTGTCGTCTGCCGAGATCGGCAACCGCACCGCGCTCGGCAATGTCGGCCAGGTGCTCGGCACCGCGCTCGCGGCCGCGCTGATGCTTCGCAGGCGGCACCACCTGGCACTGATGCTCGGCTTCGCGCTGACGCTCGCCGGAATGGCCGGATATGTCGTCTATCCCTGGTACGACAACCTTGCCTACGTGACGGTCACCCGGGCGCTCGCCGGCTTCGGCAGCGGCCTCCTGACCCCGGTCCTGTTCGTGCTGGCGTTGGCCGGGATGCCGACACGTCTGCACCTGCCGGCGGGGTCCTGGCTGGTCATCGCGCTGATCGGCGGCACAGAGATCGGGCTGGCCCTGTTTGACATTGTACTTGACCTAACCATCGCCGCGACAAGGTCCAGGGTGACAGGCTATCTCGTGGTCGAGACGGCCCAGTTCGCGGTCGCCGCGGCAA
>JAEYRQ010000258.1 GCA_023435545.1 Pseudomonadota bacterium
ACATAGAGGTCGATCAGGTAGACGCCGGCCAAGGCGCGCTCGGTCTCGTAGGCATCGCACCAGGCGGCGTAGCCGAGGACCGTCTCGCCGTCGGCCGCCACCACCATCGAGAGCTTCGGCTCCGGGCCGAACGCATCTCGCAGCAGCACCTCGCGGGTCATCCGGCCGGTCTCGGCGCCGACATGGGCGTTCAGGCCGTCGATCAGGCGCAGCAGGGCATCGGCATCACCGGGGACGGCCGGACGGATCGTCGTGGACATGAGGGTCAGCCGCGCGGCAGCGTCTCAAGGAAGCGCACCGGCGCGCCGGCGGACGGCGTCACCAGGTCGCCCTCCCACATCACCCGTCTGCCCCGGATGACGGTGCCGACCGGCCAGCCCGTCACGTTCATCCCGGCATAGGGCGTCCAGCCGGCCTTCGAGGCCATCCAGGCGGCGGTGATGGTCTCGTTCCGCTTCAGGTCGACGACGGTGAAATCCGCGTCATAGCCGGCCGCGATCCGTCCCTTGCCGGCGATCTGGAACAGTCGCGCCGGCCCCGCCGAGGTCATGTCGACGAAGCGCTCGATGCTCATCCGGCCCTTCGCCACATGGTCGAGCATCACCGGCACCAGCGTCTGCACGCCGGCCATACCGGACGGCGAGGCCGGATAGGGTTTGGCCTTCTCCTCGAGCGTATGCGGCGCGTGATCGGAGCCGAGAATGTCGGCGACACCATTCACGACCCCCGCCCAGACGCCCTCGCGATGCGCCTTGTCGCGCACCGGCGGGTTCATCTGCAGCTTCGTGCCGAGATGGGCATAGTCGTCGGCCGAGAGCGTCAGGTGGTGCGGTGTCACCTCGACGCTGGCGACATCCTTGTGGGCGGCGAGGAACGCCATCTCCTCGGCGGTGGAGACATGCAGCACGTGGATGCGCTTTCCGGCAGCGCGCGCCAGCCTGACCAGCCGCTCCGTCGCCATCAGCGCGGCGGTGGCGTCGCGCCAGACAGGATGGCTCGCCGCATCGCCCGCCACCCGCTCGCCCATGCGCTCGCGCAGGCGGAACTCGTCCTCGGCGTGGAAGGCGGCGCGGCGGCGGATGTTCCTCAGGATCTCGCCGATGCCCTCGTCGTCCTCGCCCAGCAGCGATCCGGTGGAGGAGCCGATGAACACCTTCACCCCGGCGCAGCCCGGCAGCATCTCCAGTTCGCCGAGGTCGGCCGCGTTGTCGCGGGTGCCGCCCATGATGAAGGCGTGGTCGCAGTGCATCCGCCCCTTCGCGCGGGCGAGCTTGTCGGCGAGTGCCGCCTCGCTGATGGTGAGCGGATTGGTGTTCGGCATCTCGAACACCGCCGTCACCCCGCCCATCACGGCGGCGCGCGAGCCGGATTCGAGATCCTCCTTGTGCTCGGCGCCGGGCTCGCGGAAATGCACCTGCGTGTCCATGACGCCGGGCAGGATGGTCAGCCCCGTGCAGTCGATCCGCTCGCCCTCGCTGCCGGGAGGAATTGCGCCGAGCGCCGCGATCTTCCCGTTCCTGATACCGACATCGCGCACGCCGACGCCGTCGTGATTGACAACCGTGCCGCCCGCCAGAACCAGATCGTAGCGCTCGCCCATGTTCCCGTCCGCTCCCCTCGTCCATCGCCGGCCGGCGGCGTCCGCCTTGCCACCGGCCCGCTCGGGCCATACCTAGCACCGGTTCGGGCGGAAAGTCTTCCGGGCGATCGGACAGGGCTGCCCAGCGCGCGGCGGGAGGCATGCGAATGAGCGGACTTCATGCGGCACGGCTTGCGGGACGCGGCGTCGTCGCGCTTGGGCCGGTGGCCGGCGCGCCGGACGGCGACGAGACCGCGAAGGCCTTCCTGCAGGGGCTGGTGACCGCCGACATGGACGACCTTGCCCCCGGCGGCGCGGTCAATGCGGCGCTGCTGACCCCGCAGGGCAAGATCGCCTACGAGTTCGTCATCCACGCCCGGCCGGGCGGGGCGCATCTTCTGGACACGCCGGCCGGCATGGTCGCCGAGCTGGCGAAGCGGCTGATGTTCTATCGCCTGCGGGCGAAAATCGACATCGCCGCGCGCGACGATCTGGCGGTGGTGGCGATCTGGGGCGCCGGTGGCGAGACACCCCCGCCCGACGTTCCCGAAGTCGCCGCCGATCCGCGCTGGGCCGGGCTCGGCTGGCGGGCGGTGGTTCCGCTGGGCGATGTCGAAGCGATCCTCGCCCGCTTCGAGCCGGCGGACGATGCGGCTTACGAGGCGCATCGCATCGGCCTCGGCGTCGCGGAACTCGGCCGCGACTACGGCCCCGCCGAGGTGTTCCCCCACGAAGCCGGGCTCGACCAGCTTCACGGCGTCGCCTTCGACAAGGGCTGCTATGTCGGCCAGGAGGTGGTCTCGCGCATGCACCATCGCGGCACCGCCCGCAGCCGCTTCGTCCCCGTGGCGATCGCCGGGACAGCGCCCGCGGCCGGAACGCCGGTGGAGATCGACGGCAAGGCGGCGGGCACGATGGGTTCGTCCGCCGGGGCCGGCGGCATCGCCCTGATCCGCCTCGACCGGCTGGCAGACGCGCTGATCGACGGCCGCCTCCCCCACGGCGCGGTACTAAGC
>JAEYRQ010000308.1 GCA_023435545.1 Pseudomonadota bacterium
GCATAGAGCGAGCCGTCGACGGGGGAGATGCAGCGGATGGTGGAGGTCATGCGTTGGTACTCTTTGTTCGCTGTGTCAGCAGCCGAGGGCCTGAACGTGGCCGGCCTTTGCGTAGTCGAGGATCAACCGGTCGCGCGTGACCACAATCATGTCCGCCTCTCGGGCCGTGGCAATGATGATCCGGTCGACCGGATCCTTGGGAGGATTGCCCGGAAGGAACGAGGACTGAATGAGCACTTCCGGAGACAGGTCCGCAACGGACATATTTGGCACGGACGCCAGCTGCCGAAAGAATGCTCGTGGATCGAGCGGCGACGCGAGCCTCCCGCGTGCCGCCAGCATCCCAATTTCCCACGCCGTCATCGGCGAAAGGTGCACCGTATCTCCACGATCGGACGCCTGATCGAGAGCTTCGATCGCCTCTTCGGCGATCGAGGCCTCGGTGGCAATCCAGATTGCGGCACACGTGTCCAGAAGAAGGGAGTCGCTCATTCCTGTTCTCCCCACGTGGGGTCGGCAGGAGCCGTCAAGTCGGTCTCGGGGAGAACAGTGACCTTTCCCTTCAACACCCCGAACAGCGGATGGCGCCTGGGGCTCTTGGATTGATTTCGCGCTGGCGCCAGGTCCCGCTTGTCATTGCCGCGCGCGATGGTGGGATCGCGGCGGAACACGAGCTTCTCACCCTCGGTATCCACCTGTTCCGTCCGATATCCTGCCTCCAGCCAAACCTTCGTCATCACGTTGTTCGACGGATTGTTGCTCCACCATGCCGCGTAGGCCTTCGAATTCGGGAGCGCCTCACCGATCACCTGCTCGATTTCCGCGAACGTCATCGGAACACGCTCCTTGCCCTGCGACTTGAGAAAGCTGCCCAACGGATCGTATTTGCCCACGACACACCTTCCATGTACCCAATGAAGGCATAATGTAAACACACTAGGCAGGTGTGTAAAGCTTTCTAAGTGTGTCTAAGCCCGCTCGAAGCCCCGTGCCACTTCCCAGTCGGTGACCTTACGGTCGTATTCGCCCTGCTCCCATTCGGCGGTGTGGATGTAGTGGTCCATCACGTCCTCGCCGAACGCCTCGTGCAGCATCTTCGAGCCCTTCATCAGATCGATCGCCTCGCGCAGCGTCTTGGGGATCTCGCGCAGCTTCTCGCCGAGATAAGCGTCGCCCTCGAAGGGCGGTTCCAGTTCGAGTTTGTTCTCGATCCCGGAGAGGCCAGCGGCAAGGATCGCGGCGAAGGCGAGATAGGGGTTGAGGTCGGCGCCGCCCATGCGGCACTCGATCCTGATCCCCTTGCTGTTCTCGCCGCAGACCCGGAAGCCCGCGGTGCGGTTGTCGCCGCTCCAGATCGCCTTGGTGGGCGCGAAGGTGCCGGCCTGGAAGCGCTTGTAGGAGTTGATGTAGGGCGCCAGGAACCAGGTGATCTCGCGCGAATGCGCGATCAGCCCGGCGACGTAGTGGCGCATCATCGCCGACATGCCGCGCTCGGCCTTTGGGTCGAGGAACAGCGGCTTCCTGCCGGCTGCGTCCCACAGCGAGGAATGGATGTGGCAGCTCGATCCGGCGAGGTCGTAGCGCCACTTGGCCATGAAGGTGATCGACTTGCCCTGCTGGTCGGCGATCTCCTTGACCGCATTCTTCATGATGACGTGGCGGTCGGCCATGGTCAGCGCCTCGGCGTAGCGGACGTTCAGTTCCTCCTGCCCCGGCCCCCATTCGCCCTTGGTGTTCTCGACCGGAATGCCCGCCGCCGTCAGGTTGGTGCGGATCGCCTGCATGACCCCCTCGACGCGGGTGCACTGCAGGACGTTGTAGTCCTCGATGTAGTAGCCGGACGTCGTCAGGTTCCGGTACCCCTTGTCGAAGGCGGCGCGGTAGCTGTCGTCGAACAGGTAGAACTCCAGCTCGGACGCAAAGAAGGCGGTCGCCTTCAGCGCCTTCAGCCGCTCGAGCTGGCGCTTCAGGATGGCGCGCGGGCTGTGCGGGATCGGTTCATGGTGGTGGTGGTCGACGAGATCGGAGAGCACCAGCGCCGTCTTCGGCAGCCAGGGCACCGGCATCAGCGTCGCCATGTCCGGCTTCAGCACGAAATCGCCATAGCCGCGCGCCCAGTTGGCGGCCTTGTAACCGGGCACCGGCTCCATCTCGATGTCATTGGCCAAGAGGTAGTCGCAGGCATGCGTCTCCTCGTGGGCGGAGGTGACGAAATGCTCCGCCTGGAAGCGCTTGCCGACGAGGCGGCCGATCATGTCGGGAAAGCAGACGATGACGGTGTCGATGTCACCGGCCTTCACCGCCTTGGCGAGCGTTTCGAGTGTGAGCTTGGCAGCCATTTATGGTGTCCGTGGGTTGCCGGCTGGGCTTGGAGGGGGCCGGCGCGCGGCCGGCCCCCGGTGTCGAATGTCCGGTGTCGGATGTCCGGGGCGGAGCCCCAAGGCTCCGGCCGGTCAGTAGCGATAGGGCGGTCCGGCGCGGCGCATGGTGTCGTTGTACATCCTCAGGATCTCGACGACGCGGGCGTTGCGCGGGCTCATCGCCGCGATCTCGTCCCAGAACTCCACCGCCGCGTCCTCGACCTGCTTCCACTCCTCGTGGGGGATCGTCGTCAGCTCGAGCTTGGTCCCGCGCGTGCGAAGCTCCGCCTCGCCGCCCCAGTACCACCACTGGCGATAGTAGTGGGAGGAGTCCATGCACAGCTTGAACAGCTCCTTCAGGTGATCGGGCACCGCGTTCCACTTTTCGGTGTTGGCGAAGTAGGAGCCCGCCCAGGCGCCGGAGATGTTGTTGGTCAGGAAGTAGTCGGTGACGTCGGCCCAGCCCACCGTGTAGTCCTCGGTGATGCCCGACCAGGCGACGCCGTCGAGTTCGCCGGTCTGGACCGCGACCTCGATGTCCTCCCAGGGAAGCGTCACCGGCACCACGCCGAAGCGGGCGAGGAACTTGCCGGCCGTCGGGAAGGTGAACACCCTCAGCCCCTGCAGATCCGACAGGGAGCGCAGCGGCTTGACGGTGGCGAAGTGGCAAGGATCCCAGGCCCCGGCGCTGAGCCAGGTGACATTCTCGATCTCGCCGTAGGCCTCCTCCCAGATCTCGCGCAGGCCGTACTGGTTGAACAGCACCGGCACGTCGAGCGAGTAGCGGGTGGCGAAGGGGAAGTAGCCACCGAACACCGAGATGTCGACGGGGGCGGCGATCGAATCGTCGTCGCTCTGCACCGCGTCGATGGTGCCGCGCTGCATGGCGCGGAACAGTTCGCCGGTCGGCACCAGCTGGTCGGCGGTGAACAGCTCGATCACCATCTCGCCGTTGGCGACCTTGTTGAAGGCGTCGATCGACGGCTTGATCACGTGCTCGGCGAGCGCCGGACCGGCATAGGTCTGCAGGCGCCAGCGGATCGGCGACTGGCCGAGCACCGCGGGCGCAGCCAGCGTGGTGGCGCCGGCGGTGGCGGTCGCCACACCGGCGGTCTTCAGGAACTGTCGCTTCGTCAGCTTCTTGGATTGGGTCATGCTGTTCGTCTCCCTTCTGGTCGGTTCAGTCCGGTTGGACCGTTCAGTCCGGACGGCGGCATCCCCCGCCGCGATCCAAGTCCCGCATCTCCCGGCGTTTTCCTCCCTTCCGCAGCTCCCGCTATCGCCCGTAGATCATCTGCGGCAGCCACAGCGCGATCTGCGGGAAAGCCATCACCAATGCCAGACCGCAGGTCATGACGATGACGAAGGGCAGGATCGAGCGGTAGATGTCGGCGAGCGTCACCTCCGGCGGCGCCATGGCGCGCATGAGGAACAGGTTGTAGCCGAAGGGCGGGGTCATGTAGGCGATCTGGCAGGTGATCGTGTAGAGGATGCCGTACCAGATCAGGTCGAACTCGAGCATCTTGACGAGCGGCACATAGAGCGGTGCCACGATCACCAGCATCGCCGTGTCGTCGAGGAACATCCCCATGAGCAGGTAGGAGATCTGCATCATGATGATGACCTCCCACGGCCCGAGACCGAGCCGGTCGAGGAAGAAGGCCTCGATCGCCTTGACCGCGCCGAGCCCGTCGAACACGGCGCCGAAGGTCAGGGCGGCGCGGATGATCCACATGAACATGCAGCTGATGCCGAGCGTCTTGCGGACCGTCTCGTGCAGGACGTGGAAGGTCAGCCGCCCCTTGATCAGCGCCGCCACGGTGGCCGACATCGCCCCGACCGCGGAGCTCTCCACCAGGCTGGTGACGCCCATCATGAACAGGCCCATCATCAGGAAGAAAATCAGGAGGGGCAGGACGCCGGCCCGAAGCAGCTTCAGCTTGTGGCCCCAGCTCACCTGCCGCTCCTCCTTCGGCAGGATCGGTGCGAGGTCCGGCTGCAGGTAGCAGCGCACCAGGATGTAGACGATGAACAGGCTCGCCATCATGAGGCCGGGCAGGACGCCGGCGAGCCAGAGCTGGCCGATCGGCTGGCGGGCGATCATGCCGTAGAGCACCAGCACCACCGAGGGCGGCACCAGGATGCCGAGCGTCGAACCGGCCTGGATGACGCCGGTGACCATGATCTTGTCGTAGCCGCGCCTGAGCAGTTCGGGCAGCGCGATGGTGGCGCCGATGGCGAGGCCCGCGACCGACAGCCCGTTCATCGCCGAAATCACCACCATCACGCCGATGGTGCCGATGGCGAGACCGCCGCGGACCGGTCCGAACCAGACGTGGAACATCTCGTAGAGATCGTCGGCTATCCCTGACTCCGACAGCATGTAGCCCATGTAGATGAACATCGGCAGCGTCAGCAGCGGGTACCACTTCATCAGCTTGATGGAGGCCCCGAAGGCGAGTTCCACCCCGCCGTCACCCCACAGCAGCAGCGCAGCGACGACGGCGACGAAGCCGATCGCGCCATAGACCCGCTGGCCGGTGATCAGCATCACCATCATCGAGGAAAACATCAGGATGGCGATGAGCTCGTAGCTCATGCGATCGGCCTCCCGATGGCCTCGGCGAGGTTGCGGAGGAAGGCGGCGATCGCCTGCAGCAGCGTCAGCGTGATGCCGATGCACATGATGATCTTGATCGGCGCCATGTAGGGCGACCAGGACGAGTAGCTGGTCTCGCCGTATTTCAGCGCGTATTCGGTCGAGGAGATGCCGCCGATCAGCAGCACCACCAGGAAGAAGATCAGGAACAGTACGGTAAGCGAATCGACCACCGCCCGGGTGTGCGCCGACCAGCGGCTGTAGGCGAGGTCCATCCTGACATGCGAGTCCATCTGCAGCGAGTAGCCGCCGCCGAGGATGTAGTAGGCCGCCATGGTGAACTGGGCCATCTCCAGCGTCCAGTTGGCGGGCAGGAGGAACGTCTTGGAGATCGACGAGTAGAACAGGATCGCCATCATCGCGAAGACGAGGTACATCGCGAACAGGCCGACATACCTGTTCACGCCGTCGACATACCGGACATAGGCCCTGATCGCCTTCGGCATCGCTCCCCGCTCACCGCTTCCCGGCCGCAACCGCCGGGGCGTCGAGATCGCGCCGCGCCGCCGCCAGCGCCACCGCCAGGCTCAAGCCCCAGCGCTCCTGATCCGGCCCGGTGGCGATCAGGTCGTTGCGGATCTCCAGCATGACGCACGGCAGGCCGCGCGCCTCGCCGTGCCGCTCCAGCGTATGGTAGACGCCGTCCCAGGGTCCATAGGGCTCGTTGTCGCCGGTGATCGTTTCCGAATCGCCCCGATAGCTCGCGAACAGGCTGTCGGCGATCCGCCGGTCGCGACCGTAGAGGATGCCGAGATGCCAGGGCCGCGACCTGCCGCGGTAGATCGGCGTGAAGGAATGCACCGCCACCAGCACGCTCAGCGCGCCCGCGCGCTGCCGCTCGTCGAGCAGAGCGTCGATCGCGGCGTGATAGGGCTCGTAGATGCCGGCGATGCGCCGCGCCCGCACCTCGGCCGGCAGGTCGGCGTTGCCGGGGATCGGCGTGTCCTCGCTGGCCGCCGTCGCCGAATCCGGAGCGTCCGTCGGGCGGTTGCAGTCGATCAGCAGGCGCGAGGCGTCGGGATAGAGGAGCGGCGCGCCCAGCTGCCGGGCCAGATCTCGCGCCACCGGCAGCGCCCCGGGATCCCAGGCGATGTGGCGTAGCATGTCGTCGGCGTCGAGACCAAGTTCGCCGAAGCCCTCCGGCACGCGGTTGCTGGCGTGGTCGCACAGGATGACGAAGTCGCCGCCGGTCGGCGGACCTTCGAGGCGAACGAGCCCGGCATCACTGACGATCGCCGCCGGAACGCTCGTCTGCCCCATGATCGCCCTTTCCGCCGGGACCGGAATCCGGTCTGATGTCCGTTCAGGTATTGTAGATACAGCTGACCCGGCGATGTCAATTCTGGAACCAGGATTTCACGGCCGGATCGAATATGCGGCCGCCGGCAAGGCGGGCGCCGCGCGGGAGGGGAGCGCATGAACGAGACGGCACTGACCATCGCCGAGCAGGTCCGCGAGGGCCTGCAGGGGTTCACCGCAACGGAACGCAAGGCGGCGCACGTGCTGCTGGCGACCTATCCGCTGGCTGGATTGGAGCCGGTCGCCGAATTCGCCGCGCGGGCAGGCGTCAGCGCGCCGACGATCCTGCGTTTCGTCGCCCGGGTCGGCTTCCAGAGCTATCCGGATTTCCAGAAGCGGCTGCGCGAGGAACTGGAGGCGCAGCTGAAGTCGCCGCTGATGAAGGCGAACTTCGACGGCAGCGCGTCCGGCGGTGGATCCGGCGGCGAGCGGCCCGTCGACCGGTTCCGCGACGCGGTCGCGACCAATCTGATGCAGACCTTCGCGCACCTGCCGCCCGGCGAGTTCGAGGCGGTGGTCGAGCTGATCGCCGATCCGAAGCGGCGGGTCTACGTGATCGGCGGCCGTTTCACCGATCCGCTCGCCCGCTACGCCGCCGCGCATCTCAGGATCGTGCGGCCCGGCGTGATCCATCTCGCCGGCCAGGTCGAGAACCTGCGCGACCAGATCCTCGACATGCGCCGCAACGACGTGCTCATCGCCTTCGACATGCGCCGCTACCAGGGCGACATCGTCGCGCTCACGAGGCTCGCCTCCGGGCGCGGGGTCAAGGTGGTGCTGATCACCGACCAGTGGCTGTCGCCGATCTCGCGGGTCGCGGCCCACATCCTCTCCGCGCACATCGCGGTGCCGTCGAACTGGGACTCCAACGTCGCGCCGCTGGCGCTGGTCGAGGCGGTGCTGGCGGCCGTCACCGAGCAGCTCTGGCCAAGCGCCAAGGACCGCATCGCCGAGATCGAGCGCCTGCGCCCGGAGGGAGGGTGAGGCGGGCTCGAGGCTTTGGCCGCAGATCTCTGATACACACCGACCTGCGTCATCCCGGACGGCCGACAGGCCGATCCGGGATCGGGAGGGCAAGACGGCATCCGTTATAGCGTCCCGATCCCGGCTCGCGCTTCGCTTGGCCGGGATGACGCGGAGACGGGGATACCGGGCCGGCGGGCCCCTACCCCCCCTCCCCGGGCATCGCCATCGCCTCGGCGATCAGCGTCTCTGCGGCCTCCGCCAGCAGGGCGTCCTCGGCCTCGCCGTAGACCGGTTCCTTGCCGATATCGAGCAGCACCGGGACGGCGAGCGGCGAGACGCGCTCGAGCGGCTGGTGGACGATGCCGCCGCGGATGCGCCTGAGCAGGCCACCGACGCGGGCGACGTCGATCAGGCCGGTCGCCGCATCCGCCCGCGTCGCGCGCAGCAGCACGTGGTCCGGCTCGTGGCGCATCAGGACGTCGTAGATCAGGTCGGAGGAGATGGTCACCTGCCGGCCGGACTTCTCCTTGCCGGGATGCCGGCGCTCGATCAGCCCGGCGATGATGGCACAGGTGCGGAAGGTGCGCTTCATCAGGCTCGATTCGGCGAGCCAGGCCTCCAGATCGTCACCCAGCATGTCCTCGTCGAACAGCTCGGCAAGCGACAGCCGCTTCAGCCTGACCAGCGCCGAGAGGTCGGCGAGGCCCCAGACGGCGAGCGCATACTCGCTGGCGACGAAGCCGAGCGGGCGGGCGCGGGCCCGCTCCAGCCGGCGGGTCAGCAGCATGCCGAGCGTCTGGTGCGCGAGCCTGCCCTCGAACGGATAGGCGACCATGTAGAAGCGGGCGCCGCGCGGAAAGGTCTCGACCAGAAGCTGGTCGCGGCGCGGCACGATCGAGCGCAGCTTCTGCATGCCGAGCCACTCGCCGACATCGCCGGGCAGGCCGCGCCACTGCCGCTCGTCGGCGAGGATCGCCCGCACCCGGTCGGCGAGATAGGTGGAGAGCGGGAACTTGCCGCCCTGGTATGAGGGGATCCTGGGATCGGCGGAGGCGGCGCGCGACACATACGCCTCGGTCTCGCGCAGGCCCTCGAGCCTCAGCACCTCTCCGGCGAAGACGAAGGTGTCGCCCGGCGAGAGCTGTTCGACGAACCATTCCTCGATCTCGCCGAGCATGCGGCCGCCGGCGAGCGCGACGCTGCGGCCGGGCCTGACAAGCCTGACCTTCAGCATCGGCGCCTCGACGATGGTACCGACATTGAGCCGGTACTGCTGCGCGATCCGCGGATTGGCGATGCGCCAGCGGCCGTCCGCGGTCCGGCGGATGCGGGCATACTGCTCGTAGTTCGCGAGCGCGTAGCCGCCGGTGGCGACGAACCGCACCACCTGGTCGAAGGTATTGCGGTCGAGACCGGCATAGGGCGCGGCAGAGCGCACCTCGGCGAAGAGCGCATCCGCCTCGAAGGGCACGGCGACGGCGGAGCCCAGCACATGCTGGGCGAGCACGTCGAGGGCGCCCGAGCGCGGCGCCGGGGTATCCTGCGCGCCGTCGGTGATCGCATCGAGCGCGGCGCGGCATTCCATCACCTCGAAGCGGTTGGCCGGCACCAGCACCGCCTTCGAGGGTTCGTCGAGCCTATGGTTGGCGCGGCCGATGCGCTGGGCGAGGCGGCTCGCCCCCTTCGGCGCCCCGACATTGACGACGAGATCGACGTCGCCCCAATCGATGCCGAGATCGAGGGTGGAGGTGCAGACCACCGCGTTGAGCCGGCCGGCCACCATCGCCGCCTCGACCCTGCGGCGCTGGCCGACATCGAGCGAGCCGTGATGCAGCGCGATCGGCAGCGTCTCCTCGTTGATACGCCACAGCTCGCCGAACAGAAGCTCCGCCTGGCTGCGCGTGTTGACGAACAGCAGCGAGGTCTTGTGCTGCCTCACCAGCTCGTAGATCTCGGGGACCGCATAGCGCGAGGAGTGCCCCAGCCACGGCACGCGCTCGCGCGAGTCGAGCACGGTGACGTCCGGCTTCGCGCCGCCGGCAACGGTGATGAGGTCTGCCATGGGGGGAGTGAGGCCGCCCCCTCCACCACGCTTCGCGTGGTCCCCCTCCCCCGTAAAC
>JAEYRQ010000363.1 GCA_023435545.1 Pseudomonadota bacterium
TTCCGAGTACATTGGCGGCGGTGTCGAGGCGATCGCTGTCAACTCGGCCACCGCGGGCCTCCATCTGGCGCTGGAGGCCCTTGGCATCGGCCCAGGCGACGAGGTCATTGTCCCGGACCTAACGTTCACCGCGACAGCCGAGGTCGTTCGCTATCTCGGAGCGGAGGTCCGCCTGGTGGATGTCGACCCGGCGACTTTGTGTCTCACCCCAGACGCCTTCGCCGCCGCCATCGGTCCGAGAACACGTGCCGTGATGCCTGTCCACTATGGGGGCCTAGCCTGCGATCTGGACGGGATCTGCGCCATTGCGGCAGGCCACGGGATCGAGGTCGTCGAGGACGCCGCGCACGCACTTCCGACGCGTTGGGCGGGGCGCCTGGTCGGCAGCCACGAAACCGCCGCAACGGTCTTCAGCTTCTATGCCAACAAGACGATCACCACCGGCGAGGGCGGTATGCTGGTCACGTCGCGCCCGGACGTCGCCGCGCGGGCCAGAGTGATGCGGCTGCACGGCATCGACCGCGACTCTTTCGACAGATTCCGGCATCCCGGTGCGGGGTGGCGCTACGACATTGTCGCGCCCGGCTTCAAGTACAACCTGTCCGATCTCGCTGCCGCAGTCGGCCTGCGCCAACTCGAGAAGGCGGATGATCTCCGCGACCGTAGGGAGCAGGTCGCCGAGATCTATCTGGATGCCTTCTCGGATCTGCCATTGCGCTTGCCGTCGCTGGGAGAACAGGGGGCCCATGCCTGGCACCTGTTCGCGGTGCGGCTGAACCGCGAGGCCCCGATAGATCGCGACAGCTTCATCGCCGCGCTGGCGGATCGCCGGATCGGGTGCAGCATGCACTACGCTCCGCTGCACCGGATGACCTACTGGCGCGAGCGCTACAACTTGGCGGCCGAGGGCTATCCGGTATCGGAGGATGCCTTCCAGACGCTGGTCACGCTGCCACTATTCCCCGACATGCGGGAAGCCGAAATCGATGCGGTGATATCTGCGGTCCGCGAGGTTCTGGGAACCCGAGCAGCCGCAACGGCCGCGGGCGCGTAGCCCATGGACGAGGAAATCCGGCGCGATTTCGTCGTCGTACTGGGACCAGCGCGTTCAGGAACCTCGCTCCTGCGCGATCTGATCGGCAGCCATCCGGCGGCGACCGCCATACCGTTCGACGTCAACCACGTCTGGCGGCTGGGTAACGAGCGGCATCCAGATGACGCCATCCCCCCCGATCTCGCTACGCCGCAGCTGTGCTCACGGATCCGCGGCAGGCTGCTCGCCCTGGCGCGCCGGAGCGCCGGATCGGCGCGGTGGCCTGACGTCAGATTGGTGGCCGAGAAGACTGTGGGCAACGCGCTCCGCCCCGATTTCGTGGATGCTGTCCTAGGTGCACCGCGCTACGTGCGAATCGTACGCGACCCGCGTCAGACCATCGCCTCGACGGTCGCCTCCTGGAGGGCCTCGCCGAGCCTGCGCCACCTCGCGCGCAAGCTTCGCTACTTCGGTCCCGGCGAGATCGGCTATGCCGGCTGGTACGCCGCGAACGCCGTCGGCGGCCGTGTCCGCCACCGGCGGGGCGTTAAGGTCTGGGGCGCCCGCTATCCCGGCATCGAGGGTGACGTTGAGCGCCTGGGTGTCGAAACGGTCTGCACGCGCCAATGGCTCGCGGCGGTCGACTCGATCGATGCGTTCTTCAAAACTCTGTCGCCGGAGCGGGGGCTGTCTATCCGCTACGAGGACATCATCACCGATCCGGCGACGCTGGAGCGCGTGTGGGCATTCGCGGGACTGCCCGACCACGGACTGTCACGGCGCTTTCATGCCGAGGCGGTCTCGCCGGCCGGCGTTCAGCCGGCGCAGTTGCCGCGCGACATCGCTGACGGCCTCGTCGCTGAGGTGGAAGCACGCATGGCGACCTTCGGCTACACGTGAGGTCCGTGCGATGTCGGCCGATCTGACAAAGCGGATCTTCGACATCCTCGCGAGCGCGGTGGGTCTCATCGTTCTGTCCCCCGTGTTTCTGATCATCTCCTTGGCAGTGATCCTGGATTCGGGAACACCCGCGCTCTACCGACAGACCAGGGTAGGCCGGGGAGGCATCCTCTTCACGATCCACAAGTTCCGGAGCATGCGGCCGGCCGCTGGCACCCGCATCACCGCGGGGGGTGACCCGCGCGTGACCCGCGTCGGCGCCCTCCTGAGACACACCAAGCTCGATGAGCTGCCGCAGCTCTGGGACGTTCTGCGCGGCGCCATGTCCTTCGTCGGACCTCGACCGGAGGTACCCGAAATGCTGGAGCACTATCCGGCGGCCGGACGGGAAAAGATGCTCTCGGTGCGTCCCGGGATCACCGATCTGGCGACGCTCGAGTTCCGCGACGAGGAGGCGATCCTCGCGGGCGCCGACGATGTCGAGCGCGTCTATCTGGAGGAGGTGGTGCCGAAGAAGCTGGCTCTGGCGACGCGCTATGTCGACACGCGCAGCTTTGCCCTCGATATGCGGATACTCGGAAAGACGTTCGCGGCGCTGATCAGACGTTAGCCGGCCTTACCCCCGCCCGCGATACGGCGCCACCCCCTGATCCGGTATCCACAGCCCGTCGGGCGGGGCACCGGTCTGCCAGAACACGTCGATCGGGATGCCGCCGCGCGGATACCAGTAGCCGCCGATCCTGAGCCAGCGCGGCTCCAGCCGGTCGACCAGCCGCCGTCCGATCGCCACCGTGCAGTCCTCGTGGAACGCTGCGTGGTTGCGGAACGAGACCAGGAACAGCTTCAGAGACTTCGATTCGACGAGCCAGCGGTCGGGCACGTAGTCGATGACGATATGGGCGAAGGCCGGCTGGCCGGTCACCGGGCAAAGCGAGGTGAACTCCGGACAGGTGAATCGCGTGACGTAGTCGGCGTCAGCCTGCGGATTCGGCACGCGATCGAGCGTTGCATCGTGCGGCGACGTCGGAATCGGTACGGGGCGGCCGAGCTGGAGCGGACTGTCGGAACTGGGCATGGGCGACCAGATGCGCCGCCGGAACCGGATTGGCAAGACGGAATCGGCCACCTCGCCGCCGCCACGCGCCGGGTCGGACTTCCATGAGGCGGCTGCCTCGGCTATTAGCGGCCCGGGTTCTCGAAGGGAAAAGCGCAACATGACAGCCATCGTAGACATCGTCGGGCGGGAGATCCTCGACAGCCGCGGCAATCCGACCGTCGAGGTCGACGTCGTCCTCGAGGACGGAACGGTCGGGCGCGCCGCAGTTCCCTCCGGCGCCTCGACGGGCGCGCACGAGGCGGTGGAACTGCGCGATGGCGGTCCGCGCTTTCTCGGCAAGGGCGTCCGAGGCGCGGTCGACGCGGTCAACGGCGAAATTTTCGATGCGCTGTCCGGCATGGACGCCGAAGAGCAGGTGCAGATCGACCAGGCGATGATCGCCCTCGATGGCACACCCAACAAGAGCCGGCTCGGCGCCAACGCCATCCTCGGCGTGTCGCTTGCGAGCGCCAGGGCAGCAGCCGAGGCGACCGGACTGCCGCTCTACCGCTATGTCGGTGGCGTCGGCGCCCGCGTGCTGCCGGTGCCGATGATGAACATCCTCAACGGTGGTGCCCACGCCGACAATCCGATCGACATCCAGGAGTTCATGGTGATGCCGGTCGGCGCCAGCTCGTTCTCCGAGGGTCTGCGCATGGGTGCGGAGATCTTCCACGGCCTGAAAGGTGCGCTGAAGAAGGCCGGCCACACCACCAATGTCGGTGACGAGGGCGGGTTCGCTCCGAACATCTCTTCGGCGCGCGCCGCGCTCGATTTCATCCTGAAGGCAGTCGAGGGCGCGGGCCTGAAGCCCGGCAGCGACATCGTGCTCGCCTTGGATGTCGCCTCCACGGAGTTCTTCAAGGACGGCAAGTACCACATCGACGGCGAGGGCAAGACGCTCGATCCCGAACACATGGTGGCCTATCTCGCCGAACTGGTCGATGCTTATCCGATCGTCTCGATCGAGGACGGCATGGCCGAGGACGACTGGCGCGGCTGGAAGATGCTGACCGAGACCATCGGAGAGCGCTGCCAGCTCGTCGGCGACGACCTGTTCGTCACCAACACCGAGCGCCTGTCGACCGGTATCGAGGAGGGCATCGCCAACGCCATCCTGGTCAAGGTCAACCAGATCGGCTCGCTGACCGAGACACTGGATGCCGTCGAGATGGCGCATCGCGCCGCCTATCGCGCGGTGATGTCGCATCGCTCGGGCGAGACAGAGGACGCGACCATCGCCGATCTGGCGGTCGCCACCAATTGCGGACAGATCAAGACCGGCTCGCTCGCCCGGTCCGACCGGCTGGCCAAATACAACCAGCTGCTGCGCATCGAGGAAGAGCTGGGCGCTGCGGCGCGGTATGCGGGGCGAACGGCGCTCCGCGGTTGATCCGCCCGGCGCCCGCGTTCGGTTAAGCCTCCCTTAACAGGCGGGGCGGATAGTCGGCTCGTTCCTTCTGTCTCGCGAGGATCGATCCATGCCCCGCCGTACCGTCCGCAGAGGCTCTTCAGCAGCCCTGCTGGTGCCGCTGCTCGGCGCTGCCGCGGTCGGCTATTTTGTCTGGCACGGCGTCCACGGCGCCCGCGGCTTTCTTGCGTCCCAGCAGCTTTCGGCCGAGGCTGCACGCCTTGAGGCGGAACTGGCGGACGTGCGGCGCGAGCGCGAATGGCTCGAGCACCATGTGGCGCTGCTGCGGCCTGAGAGCCTCGATCCCGACATGCTGGAAGAGCGCGCGCGGGTGCTTCTCAATCTGGCGCACCCGGACGATATCGTCATCCTGAGACAGAGTCCGTAGAGCCGATTGCTGCGCTGCAGCACAGGATTCTCGATTAACTGAATTCCCGTTAAAGCCCATTATTTCTTCAAGATCAAAGGATTGTCGCCGCCGCTGAGCGGCTCTTACGGCTGGCCTTTCGCGCCTCCCTGCGCTACCTGTTTTGCAGACAACGGGATCCACTGCCAGGGAGGACGGCATGGCGGCGAGAGCCGGTGGCGGCACAAAGGCGAAGTCCGCGCCGAAGGGTCGGACGGCCGCCAAAGCGCGATCGACGGCCAAGGCGGGCAGCCCGGCGGCGATTGCCGACCTGACCGCCGACGAGGAGCTGGCGGCCTATCGCGAAATGCTGCTGATCCGGCGCTTCGAGGAGAAGGCCGGCCAGATGTATGGGATGGGGCTGATCGGCGGCTTCTGCCATCTCTACATCGGTCAGGAAGCCGTCGTCGTCGGCATGCAGATGGTTGCCAAGGAAGGCGACGAGATCATCACCGGATACCGCGACCACGGCCACATGCTCGCCTGCGGCATGGACCCCAAGGGCGTGATGGCCGAGCTGACCGGCCGCCGCGGAGGCTACTCCAAGGGCAAGGGTGGCTCGATGCACATGTTCTCGGTCGAGAAGGGCTTCTTCGGAGGGCACGGCATCGTTGGCGCCCAGGTATCGCTCGGCACGGGGCTCGGCTTCGCCAACCGTTATCGCGGCAACGACAACGTCAGCTTCACCTATTTCGGCGACGGCGCGGCCAACCAGGGCGAGGTCTACGAGAGCTTCAACATGGCGCGGCTCTGGCACCTGCCGGTGGTCTACGTGATCGAGAACAACAAGTACGGCATGGGCACCAGTGTCGCCCGCGCCTCCGCGACCACGGATCTCTATCACCGGGGTGCCTCCTTCGACATTCCGGGCGAGCAGGTCGATGGCATGGACGTGCGCGCGGTCAAGGCCGCCGGCGAGAAGGCCGCGGGCATCTGCCGCGACGGCAAGGGGCCGTACATCCTGGAGATGCTGACCTACCGCTATCGCGGCCATTCCATGTCCGACCCGGCAAAGTACCGCTCCAAGGACGAGGTGCAGAAGATGCGCCAGGAGCACGACCCGATCGAACAGGTGAAGGCGCGGCTCGTGGCTGAGCATCAGGCCAGCGAGGACTCGCTGAAGGACATCGACCGCGAGGTGCGCGCCATCGTCAATGAGGCGGCCGAGTTTGCCCAGACCGATCCCGAGCCCGATCCCTCGGAGCTGTGGACCGACGTGCTGCGCTGAGGGGAGGGCCAGGACATGCCGATCGACGTATTGATGCCCGCCCTCTCCCCGACGATGGAGGAGGGCAAGCTTTCCAAGTGGCTGAAGAAGGAGGGCGATTCCGTTGCCTCGGGTGACGTTATCGCCGAGATCGAGACCGACAAGGCGACCATTGAGGTCGAGGCGGTCGACGAGGGCACGCTCGGAAAGATCCTGATCCCTGAGGGCACCGACGCCGTCAAGGTCAACACGCCCATCGCCGTCATTCTCGCCGAGGGCGAGGATGCCTCCGCGATCTCTTCCAAACCGAAATCCGCCGCTCCCCAGCCGAAAGCCGAGGAGTCTCAGGCCGAGGCTCCTGAACCGGAGGCCCCGAAAGCCGAGGCCCCCAAACCAGCCGCGAAATCCGTCGATACACGCCGGCTCGATGAGCCGGAGCCGGAACCAGAGTTCGCCGCCGGCACGGAGATGGTCGATACCACGGTGCGCGAGGCGCTTCGCGACGCCATGGCCGAGGAGATGCGCCGCGACGAGGACGTCTTCGTCATGGGCGAGGAGGTCGCCGAGTACCAGGGTGCCTACAAGGTGACGCAGGGGCTGCTCGACGAGTTCGGCCCGCGCCGCGTCATTGACACGCCGATCACCGAGCACGGCTTCGCCGGTCTTGGCGTCGGCGCGGCGCTGGCGGGGCTGAAGCCGATCGTCGAGTTCATGACCTTCAATTTCGCCATGCAGGCGATCGACCAGATCATCAACTCCGCCGCCAAGACGCACTACATGTCCGGCGGTCAGATCGGCTGCTCGATCGTCTTCCGCGGTCCGAACGGCGCGGCCTCGCGCGTCGCCGCACAGCACAGCCAGGACTATGCCTCCTGGTACAGCCATGTGCCGGGCCTGAAGGTGATCCAGCCCTACAGCGCCGCCGACGCCAAGGGCCTGCTCAAGGCCGCGATCCGCGATCCCAATCCGATCGTCTTCCTCGAGAACGAGATCCTCTACGGACACACCTTCCCGGTGCCCAAGATCGAGGATTTCACCGTCCCGATCGGCAAGGCGCGCATCGCCCGCAAGGGCACGGACGTCACCATCGTCTCCTTCGGCATCGGCATGACCTATGCCCTAAAGGCCGCCGACGAACTGAAGGGCGAGGGGATCGATGCCGAGGTGATCGACCTCAGGACGATCCGTCCGATGGATGTCGACACCATTGTTGCCTCCGTGAAGAAGACCGGCCGCTGCGTCACCGTCGAGGAAGCCTGGCCGCAATGCTCGGTGTCCTCCGAGATCGCTGCCCAGCTCATGGAGAAGGCGTTCGACTGGCTCGACGCGCCGGTCACCCGGGTCAACGGCAAGGACGTGCCGATGCCCTACGCCGCAAATCTCGAGAAGCTGGCGCTGCCTTCGGTGAAGGAGGTCATCGACGCGGTGAAGGCGGTGACCTACCGCGACTGAAGTCCTGCGCCTCAACCTATCCGGCCGCTCCGGGGGAACGACACATGCCCATCGACATCCTGATGCCCGCCCTGTCGCCGACCATGGAGAAGGGGACGCTCGCCAAGTGGCTGGTCAAGGAGGGCGATGCCGTCGCACCCGGCGATGTGATCGCCGAGATCGAGACCGACAAGGCGACCATGGAGGTCGAGGCGGTCGACGAGGGGACGATGGGCAAGATCCTCGTCGCCGAGGGAACCGCCGACGTGCCCGTCAACGAGAAGATCGCGATCCTGCTCGGCGAGGGCGAGGACGCCGGCGCGATCAAGGCGGAGGCCAAGCCGGCTCCGGCGCCCGAGGCTGAGAAGTCTGCCGCTCCGGCGGCTCCCGCCCGCGAGCCGGAAGCACCCGCCGCGCCGCCCGCTGCGACCGCCCCGAAGGCTGAGGCCGCAC
>JAEYRQ010000379.1 GCA_023435545.1 Pseudomonadota bacterium
CAGGCATCCCGATCCCGGCTCTCCACTGCGTTCCGGCCGGGATGACCAGGCGGGTGGTGCGTCGAATGGCGCGACCTGTCCGTGCGAGGTGTCCCCCGCCGCCGGCCGCTGCCATACTGCCTTCAAGGTAGATCGAACAAGCGGGAGGAGGCGATGGCGGGACAGAAGGTGACGTTTCCGGGAAGCCGCGGCGCGGCGCTGGACGGGCGGCTCGATCTGCCGGCGGGCGACGTCCGCGCCTTCGCGCTGTTCGCGCACTGCTTCTCCTGCTCCAAGGAGATGCTGGCGACCTCGCGCATCGCCACTGCGCTTGCCCGGCACGGCATCGCCGTGCTGCGCTTCGACTTCACCGGGCTCGGCTCGTCCGAGGGCGAGTTCGCCAACACCAACTTCTCCTCCAATGTCGAGGATCTGGTGCTGGCCGCCGACTATCTTCGCGAGCATTACGAGGCGCCGCGCCTGTTGATCGGCCACAGTCTCGGCGGGGCGGCGGTGCTGTCTGCGGCAGGCTCGATCCCCGAAGCGGTCGCCGTCGTCACCATCGGCGCGCCGGCGTCGGCCGAGCACGTGCTGAAGAGCTTCGCGGCCGACATCGAGCGGATCGAGAGCGACGGCGAGGCCGAGGTCAGCCTCGCCGGCCGGCCGTTCACGATCCGCCGCCAGTTCCTCGACGACGTGCGCGGCCAGGCGCTGCCGGAGGCGGTGCACCGGATGCGCAAGGCGCTGCTGGTGCTGCATTCGCCGACCGACGAGGTGGTCGGCATCGACAATGCCCGCCGCATCTACGAGGCGGCGATGCACCCGAAGGGGTTCATAGCGCTCGACGGGGCGAACCACCTGCTCACCGGCCGGGGCGATGCGGCATTCGCCGCCGACATCATCAGCGCCTGGGTTTCGCGATATCTGGGAGTCGGGCCGGCGGCGGAGGACGAGGCGGAAAGCGAGACCGGCGTCCTGGTGGCAGAGTCCGGCGAGGGCAAGTTCCAGCAGTTCGTCCATGCGGGGCCGCACCGGTTGCTGGCCGATGAGCCGAAGGCGGCCGGCGGCGATGAGACCGGGCCATCGCCCTACGACTTCCTGTCCATCGCGCTGGGCGCCTGCACCGCCATGACGCTCAGGATGTACGCGGACCGCAAGGGCATGGCGCTCGGCCGGGTCTCGGTCACGGTCGACCACGGCAAGGTGCACGCCGAGGACTGCGTCGAATGCATCGAGCGGGGACGCGCCGGCCGCATCGACCGCTTCCAGCGAAGGATCCGTGTCGACGGGCCGCTCGACGAGGAGGCGCGCGCCAAGGTGCTGGAGATCGCCAACAAATGCCCGGTCCACCGCACGCTGGAAGCCTCCTCGGTGGTGGTGACGCGGTTCGCCGACGGCGAGGGGGGTGGCGGATCGCAGGGCTGAACTTGCGGGGCAGTCTGCATACCGGCCAGAGTGCCGCCGGCGGCGGGATCGCACCGCCCTTCCCACGCCAATGTCGTACGCCCCGGACTTGATCCGGGGCCCAGCGGCGGGTGCGAAGGTAACATTCGTTGGAGATGCGGCTCCGTCGGCTGGGTCCCGGATCAAGTCCGGGACGTGCGCGTAGGGTGTAATGGCGGCTGGTGCAAACGCTTCACCGGCGAGCGGGCGCCGATACATGCCCCCCGAAAACGCAAAAGACCCGGCCCGCCGCCCGTCCGGACGGCGCTGCCGGGTCTTTCGAAGTGATGCTGCCCGACGGATGCCGGGCGGGCGCGTCAGAGGGCGCGCAGATTCGAGGCTGCGGACTTGCCGCTGCGGCGATCGATCGCCACCTCGAACGACACCTTCTGGCCCTCGACCAGCGGCTGCATGCCGGCAGCCTCCAGCGCGGTGGCGTGCACGAACACGTCCTTGCCGCCGCCATCGGGCTGGATGAAGCCGTAGCCCTTCTGGGTGTTGTAGAATTTCACGGTTCCTGTCGGCATTGCGATCTCCTTCGAAAACGCAAGATCACGGGTGCACGCCCATCGCACAGCCCAACCATCCGAAGTCAGCGTTGTCTTGGGATCCGCCCCTTGGAAGGGCAGCCGGCAAGCCAGGCCAAGTATTCGAACTGCGGGAAATTTACAACGCGTCCCCAGAATTGGCAATTTCCAAGATTGACCGAAAATTGGGCCGATGCGCCGGAGCCTGTGATATCGGACGTGCCCCGCTCCGCGAGGGTTGACCCGGAGCCGGCGTATCCGCCTCAATGACTGGTCGGCCCGCGGGGAACGTCCTTCGCCGGTCGGCCGCCGGGGGCGAACTCCGGGACGGCAGGCGGTCGGGGGGCGAGTTGAAGGGGCGTGCATCAATCTTCGCCGGGGCTGGCCGGCGACTCGCCTGGACGTGGCGGGCAGCGACGCCGACAATTCCGGCGGCAGCGTTCGGCGTATTTGCCGCAGCCGCCGCGGCCGAATCGATCGACCGGGGGGATCCCTCGATCCTGCGGACGCCGATGCCGCCGGCGACGGGACCGGTCAACCCGCTGGTGCGCGCCGTCGGCGAGGTGCCGCTGGTCATCGGCGCCGGGCTGGATCTTCATGCCCTGCGCATCCGGGTGCCGGAGGCGATGGCGCTCGATCCGTCAGCAGCGCGCGCCGGCCTCGCCGCCGGCCAGCGCGCCCGCAACGCCATCACCTGGATCGGGCACGCCAGCCTGCTGGTGCGGGTCGGCGGCATCAACGTCCTGACCGACCCGGTGTTCTCGCCGCGCCCGTTCAGCAATGTGCTGGGGCCCCGCCGGCTGGTGCCGCTGCCGATCGACGTGGAGGATCTTCCGGACATTGCGGCGATCGTCATAAGCCATGCCGACTACGACCACCTCGATCTGCCCAGCCTGCGGCGGCTCGCCGCGCGCTTTCCCCGCGCGGTGGTGGTGCTGCCGCCCCGCAATGGCGACCTGGCGCGCCGGGCGGGATTCGCCGACGTCCGCGAACTCGCCTGGTACGAGACGACCCGGGTCGGCGGGCTGACAATAGAGGGGCTTCCGGCGCTGCACGACAGCCGCAGGGAGCCGGGCAATCCGCGCCGGCGCGGCTGGTCCGGCTTCGGGCTGGAGGCCGGCGGGCGCCGCGTCTTCTTCGCCGGCGATACCGGCTACGGCGACACCTTCGCCGAGATCCGCCGGCTGAGCGGCCGCTTCGATATCGCGCTCGTTCCGATCGGCGCCTATGAGCCGCGCGCCGTGGTGCGCGACGTGCACGCCGATCCTGAGGAGGCCGCCCGCATCGCCCGCGATGTCGGCGCGCGGCTGGCGATCGGCATGCACTGGGGAACGTTCGGACTCGAGCCGACGCCACCATCGCCGGCGCGCGACCGGTTTCGCGCCGCCGGCGGCAGCGGCCTGACCACGCGCACGCTCAAGATCGGCGAGACCCTGATCCTGAGGTGAGGCGGCGGTCCCTGTGCCGCTGCCGTCGAGCCATCCACCCACCTTACGGAGATTTAATGCCCCCGACAGGCGGCCGTAATAAGCCGCGTCCCATATTGGACCTCGAAGCGGGAGACGACCCGCGAGAGGACGATACGAGGAGCATTTGCCTATGTCGGGTCACAGCACCCCAACTCCCGCCCGGCGCCTGCGCTCGGCCCTGCTCGGCGGCGCGGCCGCGCTGGCGATTGTCGGCGCCGCCGCCGGAACGAGCATTCTGACCACGCCTGTCGTCGCCACCGCGCAGGACATCTCGGCGCGGGTCCAGACCGCCACCCCATTCGATTTCGCCGACCTCGTCGAGACCGTCAGCCCGGCTGTGGTCAGCGTCGAGATCGAGCGTCCGAGTTCAGCGGCCGCCGTCGCCCGCCGGGGCTCCCCCGACATGCCGCAGATGCCGGGCCTCGAGGACCTTCCCGAGGATCACCCGATGCGCCGCTTCTTCCGCGAGTTCGAGGAGCGCTTCGGCGAGAACCGCAGCGATCGCGGCGGCGAGCAGCGCAGCCAGCCGCGCCGCGGCCCCGGCATGATGGGCCAGGGCTCGGGCTTCATCATCTCCGAGGACGGCTATGTGGTGACCAACAACCACGTCACCAGCGGCGCCGGGAAGATCACCGTCAAGTCGACGGACGGCAAGTCCTACGAGGCGACGATGATCGGCTCGGACTCCCGCACCGACCTGGCGCTCCTGAAGATCGAGGCGGACGAGCCGCTGCCCTTCGTCTCGTTCGCCGGTGACCGTCCGCGCGTCGGCCAGTGGGTCGTCGCGGTCGGCAATCCCTTCGGCCTCGGCGGCACCGTGACCGCCGGCATCGTCTCGGCCGACGGCCGCGACATCGGCGCCGGCCCCTATGACGACTTCCTGCAGATCGACGCGCCGGTCAACCGCGGCAATTCGGGCGGCCCGACCTTCAACATCCACGGCGAGGTCATTGGCGTGAACACCGCCATCTTCTCGCCGTCGGGCGGCAATGTCGGCATCGCCTTCGCCATTCCCGCCTCGGTCGCGGTTCCCGTGATCGAGCAGCTCAAGGAGCACGGCACGGTCAGCCGTGGCTGGCTCGGCGTGCAGATCCAGCCTGTGACCGAGGACATCGCCGACAGCCTTGGCCTCGACGAGCCCTCCGGCGCGATCGTCGCCTCGACGCTCGACAGCGGCCCCGCGGGTGCCGCCGGCATCGTCTCCGGCGACGTCATCCTGTCGGTCAACGGACAGCCGGTGGAGGACGCCCGCGACCTCGCCCGCAAGATCGGCAACCTGAAGCCCGACGTTAAGGCGGAGCTCGGCATCTGGCGCGACGGCGACCTGCAGACGATCTCCGTCGATCTGGCCACGCAGCCGAGCGATCCGCAGCGCGTGGCCTCGGCCCCGGCGATCGAACCGGACGCGCTTGCGAAGTTCGGCCTGGCGGTTGCACCCGCCGATGACGACAACGGCGTCGGCGTGCGCATCATCGAGGTCGAGCCCGACAGCGAGGCGGCGCGCAAGGGCCTCCAGGCCGGCGACGTGATCGTCGCGGCCGGCGGCGCCGACATCGATGCGCCCGGCGATCTGACCGAGGCGGTCCGCAACGCCGAGGAAAAGGGCCGCAAGGCGGTCCTGTTCCGGGTCCGCTCCGGCGACAACGAGCGCTTCGTCGCGCTCGCCATGCCGAAGGCCTGACACGGGCCGTGGCACAAGGAAACGGGACGGTGCGGTCTCCTCTCGCCCCCGCCGCTCAACTGTCCCGTGCGGCAGGCTGGCACGTCCAGCCTGC
>JAEYRQ010000239.1 GCA_023435545.1 Pseudomonadota bacterium
CCGAGCGGCTTATGCGGGCGGAGATCGAGAAGATCCCCGACGGGGTGTACGAGGGCTCCGACTTCATCGAGCCGGTGCAGGCACCCAACTGGCCGACGGACCTGATCCCGGTGAAGGTGAAGATCACCGTCGACGGCGACCGGATGCTGTTCGACTACACCGGCACGGCGAAACAGGTCCGCGGCGGTATCAACTGCCCGTTCTCGGTGACCTTCAACTCGACCTGGTTCACAGTCAAGGCGATCACCGATCACCTGATCCCGATCAACCAGGGCTGCTACCGGCCAATCGAGATCATCTGCCCCGAGGGGACCCTGCTTAACTGCGTCTATCCGGCATCGGTGGTCAGTGGCGTTACCGAGACCTCGCCGCGGATCATCGACATGCTGCTGCGCACACTTGCCGCGGCGGTCCCCGACCGGGTCGTCGGCCAGTCGAACGATGCGGCCTGCTCCGGCATCTTCAGCGGTGCCGACCCGGACGAGGCGCGCTGCCGCTCGCTCAAACGCAAGCACGTCCAGCACATCGACCCGCATGGCGGCGGCTACGGCGCGCGGCCGATGCGCGACGGCGTCAACGCCATCCGTGTCCTGGTCGGCAATGCCGGCATCACTTCGGTGGAGCAGATCGAGAACCTCACCCCGCTCACCGTCGAGAGCTGGCACCTGGTGCCGGATTCGGGCGGCGCAGGCCGCTGGCGCGGCGGGCTCACCTCCGAGCGGCGCTACCGCGTCGGCTTCGAGGAGGCGACGCTCACCGTGATGGCCGAGCGCGGGCTGGTCCCGCCCAAGGGCCTGTTCGGAGGACTGGAGGGGGGGGTGTTCAAGGCCTCCGTTACCCGGCCGGACGGACGCTACGAGGAGGTGCCTAGCAAGGGCGCCTATGTGGTGGTCAATGCCGGCGATCGCGTCGCCATCCGGCCGGCGGGCGGCGGCGGCTACGGCGATCCGACTGTCCGGGAGCCGGAGCGGGTTCTGGCCGACGTGCGCGACGGCTATGTCAGCCGGGCGTCTGCTGAGGAGCACTACGGCGTCGTCATCGACGAGGCGACGTGGCAGATCGACGAGACGGCGACCGCGGCGCGCCGGCGCGAGATCAAGGCCAGGCGCGAGGCGATGGAGGCTGCATGAGCGACACGCCCCGCGAGCATCGAGAACCGTTCATCGCGTTCGACAGGCTTCTCGCCGATGTCGCCGGCGCGGCGCTGTTCGGGATGATGCTGCTGACGGTGGTCTCGAGTGCCGGGCGCTTCCTGTTCTCCATGCCTGTTCCGGACATGGAGGCGATCGCCGAGATGCTGCTTGTCGCCGTGGTGTTCCTTGGGCTCGCCTACACGCAGGCGACGCGCCAGCACGTCGAGGTGACGCTGTTCACCGACCGGCTGTCGCCCCGTGCGATCCGGAGATTCGTCTGGTTCGGCTGCCTGGTCGGGCTCATCGGCTTTGCGGTGCTCGCCTACGCGATGGGCATCGGCGCGCAGCGGGCCTACGCAACGGGCGATGCCTATCTCGGCGTCAATCAGATCGTCACCTGGCCGGCGCGCGCTATCGCGGTTGTCGGCATCATCGCGCTGATCGTCCGGCTGTCGCTGGACCTGACCATCGCCCGCTACCGGGCGCATGAAGAGGTCGTCTCGTCGACCGAAAAACCTCAAACCTACGAATGATAATGGGAGGAACGAAAATGAAGCATACGCTGCGCACCCTGGCCGCCGGCATCGCGGCGGCGGCCTTCGCCGCCGTCCTGGCGGGTCCGGCCGCCGCCCAGGACATCCTGGTCCGCTACGCCTCGCCGTCGGCGGCGAGCGATCCGACCCAGGAGGCGACGATCTGGTTCACCGAGGAGGTGACCAAGCGCACCGACGGCCGCGTGAAGTTCGAGATGTTCCTCGGCAATTCGCTCGTGCGCGACCAGGACGTGATGGTCGCAATCGGCGACGGTCTCGTGGAGATGGGCAAGATCTACACGGTCTCCTATCCCGGCCAGCTGCCGCTATGGAACATGACCAACCTGCCTTTCACCAGCCCGTCGCCTTACGTGGCGATGAACACGATCCACGACATGGTGGACCAGTTCGAGGCGTTTGATGAGGAACTGGCGAAGCTCAACGTCCGTGCGCTCGGCGTGATCGCGACGGGCGGCACCGGGATCGTCTCGAAGAAGCCGATCAAGTCGGTCGCGGAACTGAATGGCTTCAAGGTGCGTGCCCGTGGCGTGCAGGCGGCAGCCTTCTCGGCGGTCGGCGCAGCGCCGGTGTCTATCCCTTGGAACGACGTCTACGAGGCGCTGTCGAAGGGCGTCGTCGACGGGTCGACGAACTACATCGTCACCACCCGGCCAATCCGCCACAACGAGGTCTCCGACTACTACATCGCCGCCGGCCTCGGCCAGGCGATCCAGCTGGAACTCGTCAACCGCGACTTCTGGAACGCGCTGCCGGATGACGTTAAGACCATCATGACCGAGACGATGGCGGAGGCCGAGCAGCGCTACGCCGAGCGCGCGTCCAAGCTCGCCATCGAGGAGCGCGAGGCGCTGGCCAACGAGAGCGGACCCGGCAAGATGGAGTATATCGAGTTCCCGGCGGACGAGCGCCAGAAGTGGATCGAGGCCTCGCCCGACTTCTTCGCCGAATGGGCGAGCGCCAATGCCGGCGCGGCCGACACGGCTGCGATCGTCGAGGCCTACAAGACCCTGGAGGAGCAGTACAC
>JAEYRQ010000489.1 GCA_023435545.1 Pseudomonadota bacterium
GTCTACTACTGGTTCCTCACCTCGGTCGGCGGCCATGCCCCGAGCGACCGCGTCGTCATCGACGCCCTCGTCGCCCTCGGCTTCGGCGCCTCGCTGATCTCGATCTTCGCCCGTCTCGGCGGCGGCATCTTCACCAAGGGCGCAGACGTCGGCGGCGATCTCGTCGGCAAGGTCGAGGCCGGCATCCCCGAGGACGATCCGCGCAACCCGGCCACCATCGCCGACAATGTCGGCGACAATGTCGGCGACTGCGCGGGCATGGCCGCGGACCTGTTCGAGACCTATGTCGTGACGGTCGTCGCGACCATGGTGCTCGGCGCCATTTTCTTCGCCGGGCAGGATATCCTGCAATCGGTCCTGCTCTATCCGCTGGCGATCGGCGCCGTCTGCGTCGTCACCTCGATCATCGGCACCTTCTTCGTGCGCCTCGGCGCCAACCAGTCGATCATGGGCGCCCTCTACAAGGGCTTCATCGCCACCGGCGTCCTGTCGGCGATCGCGCTCTATCCGGTCACTGCGATGCTGCTCGGTATGGATACCGTGCTGACCACGAGCGGCGGCGTCTCCTTCACCGGCATGGATCTGTTCCTGTGCGGCATCACCGGCCTGGTGGTGACCGCGCTGATCATCGTGGTGACGGAGTACTACACCGGCACCAACTACCGGCCGGTGAAGTCGATCGCCTCGGCCTCCGTGACCGGTCACGGCACCAACGTGATCCAGGGCCTCGCCGTCTCGATGGAGGCGACTGCGATCCCGGCGATCATCATCATCGCCGGCATCATCATCACCTATTCGCTGGCCGGCCTGTTCGGGATCGCCATCGCGGTGACCACGATGCTGGCGTTGGCCGGCGTGGTCGTCGCGCTCGATGCCTTCGGGCCTGTCACCGACAATGCCGGCGGCATCGCCGAGATGGCTGACCTTCCCGCCGACGTGCGCAAGACCACCGACGCGCTCGACGCGGTCGGCAACACCACCAAGGCGGTGACCAAGGGCTATGCGATCGGTTCGGCCGGCCTCGGCGCCCTGGTGCTGTTCGCGGCCTACACCGAGGACCTGAAGTTCTTCATCGCCAACTCCGCTGAGTATCCCTACTTCAGCGGTGTGAACCTCGACTTCTCGCTGTCCAACCCCTACGTCGTGGTCGGCCTGTTCTTCGGCGGTCTGCTGCCGTACCTGTTCGGATCGATGGGGATGATGGCGGTCGGCCGCGCCGGCGGCGCGATCGTCGAGGGGGTTCGCCGCCAGTTCCGCGAGAAGCCCGGCATCATGCAGGGCACCGAGCGGCCGGACTACGGGGCAGCCGTCGATCTGCTGACCAGGGCCGCGATCAAGGAGATGGTGATCCCCTCGATGCTGCCGGTGCTCTCGCCGATCGTCATGTTCTTCGTGATCAATGCGATTGCCGGCAAGTCGGCCGCCTTCTCGGCAGTCGGCGCCATGCTGCTCGGCGTGATCGTCACCGGCCTGTTCGTCGCCATCTCGATGACGGCGGGCGGCGGTGCCTGGGACAACGCCAAGAAGTACATCGAGGACGGCCACCACGGCGGCAAGGGCTCGGAGGCCCACAAGGCCGCGGTGACCGGCGACACGGTCGGTGATCCCTACAAGGACACCGCCGGTCCCGCCGTGAATCCGATGATCAAGATCACCAACATCGTCGCGCTGCTGCTGCTGGCGGTGCTGGCGCACTGACAAACTTGGTCTGAAACATCAAGAATCCCGCGGAAGCATCGGCTTCCGCGGGGTTTTTCGATTCATGAGGCGCCGCCAGTTCCGGCCGTCGCCCCGAATGTTTCTATGTCAGATGTTCTCGCCGACGGCCGAGGAGAAGATCTGCCGCAGGAAGGTGACCTCCTCGCCGGAGGTGGGCGTCTTGCGGCCGATGAAGTCGACGACCCTGCCATCCTCGAGGCCGTAATTGGCGATCCGCTCGACGCGGCGATCGCCGTCGAAATAGACGGCCAGGATGCGCTGCTCGGTCACCTTCGGGGCGAGGAAGGCCGTCGTATTGGTGGTCTGCGAGATGTAGTAGTAGATCTCGCTGCCGAAGGTGGCGGTGGTCGAAGGTGTGCCGAGCACGAAATCGACCTGCTCCTGGCTCGAACCGACCGGGATCTGGTCGAGCTGGTCCTGACTCAGCAGATATCCGTGGTGGCGCTCGATGGTGAATGTGTTGCATCCGGCGAGCAGCACACCAGCACCGATCAGCGCGATCAGCGCCCGGCGCCGTGCGAATTGCGACGGAACATTGCACATCGCTCGGTAAGGTCCCATCTCGTTCTTGTTCTGGCCCGCACCAACGGGCAAAATTCGCGTCAGGGCGATTGACCTAGCTCGCGGCATCGGCAAAAGCAACCATATCGGCACCCGCACCAACACCCCAACCGGTTTCGCCCAGGAAAGGAGGCCACGGATGCTACGCCAACTGCTGGCCCGCCTTCGGCCCGACGAAAGCTGTGATGCGCTCTACAGATCAATCGTGGCGCAGGCGCGGCAGCCGGCCTTCTACGGTGGCGATGGTGTGCCCGACACGCCAGGCGGGCGGTTCGAGCTGCTGATCCTCCACGCCGCCCTGGCGATCCGCCGCCTGCGCCGGGATGGTCCGGCGGGGCAGCAGACCGCGCAGGCGCTGTTCGATCTCATGTTCAAGGATCTGGACCGAAACCTGCGCGAAATGGGCGTGGGCGACCTGGTCGTGCCGAAGCGTATCCGCAAGATGGGCGAGGCGTTCTACGGCCGGGCGGGCGCCTATGACGCGGGCCTGGATGCAGAAGACGATGCCGTGCTCGCCGACGCGCTCGCCCGCAACCTCTTCGACGGCCGCGCCGGGGCGGATCGACTGGACTCCATGGTCCGCTATCTGCGCGACTGCGACGAGATGCTCGCCGCGACCGGCCGAGACATCATCGAGGCGGGCGATCCGGACTGGCCGGCAGCCCCGGGAGTTCTCGCATGACCGTCCCGAACTATCCCGTCAGCATCCCGGTCAACCGGGACGAGGTGCCCGACGCCGGCGTGGACATCACGTTCCGGGCGGACGAGGGGCAGCGCGAAGCCTTCGCGCGCTATCTGGGCGTCCCTCGTGTAGATCGCGTAGAGGCCGACCTCAGGGTCGAGCAGCGCGCCCGCCGGGCGCTGGCGGTGAGCGGCCGCGTCTCCTGCGACCTGGTGCAGACCTGCGTGGTCACCCTCGAACCTGTCGCCGCCACGATCGACGAGCCTGTCGCGATCCGTTACGTGCCGGAGGCGGGACGGGGCTCCGTCGAGGGCGACGACATGCTGGCGGCGGACGACGTGGACACCGAGCCAATGGAGGGCGGACGGATCGATGTCGGCGCCGTGATCGCCCAGAGTCTCGCGCTCGGTCTGGATCCATATCCGCGCAAGCCCGGCGTCGAGTTCGAGGGCGTTTCCGGCGGCGAGGGGGAGGCTCCGCGCACCGGCGCCTTTGCCGATCTGGCCAAGCTGCGGCGTGAGGGCGGCGGCTCCTGAGGCCGTTATGGCCGGGACGCGCCTGCCTGTTCATTAGGCAAGAAAGCGGTTGTATGCCATTTGCAAATCGCTATTGTCCGGGGACTTCGCGAACCTGGCCCGAACGGACCCACCGCGGCAGGCTAACGGGTCTCAGCCGCTTTTCAGCCCCATGTCATCACCGGTGAGGATATCCATCGACGCAATGGGCGGGGACTACGGCCCGTCCGTCGTCGTGCCGGGATGCGCCATCGCCCGAGAGCGCTATCCGGATTGCCGGTTCCTGTTCTTCGGCGACGAGGCGGAGGTCCGTCCGCTGCTCGCCCGCCATCCCGCCCTCGAGGCGGTCGCGGAGGTCGAGCACACCGACGTCGCCGTCAGCATGGAGGACAAGCCCAGCCAGGCCCTGCGCCAGGGCCGGCGGCGCTCCAGCATGTGGATGTCGCTCGAGGCGGTGAAGGCCGGCAGGGCGGACATGGCGGTGTCCGCCGGCAACACCGGCGCGCTCATGGCCATGTCGAAGCTCTGCCTGCGGATGATGCCCGGCATCGAGCGGCCGGCGCTCGCCGCGATCTGGCCGACGCTCAGGGGCGAAGCCATCGTGCTGGACGTCGGCGCGACGATCGGCGCGGATGCCGAGCAGCTGGTGAGCTTCGCGCTGATGGGTGAGGCCATGGCCCGCGCGCTGTTCTCGCTGAAGCGCCCTACGGTCGGGCTGCTCAACATCGGCGTCGAGGAGGTGAAGGGCCTCGAATACGTCCGCGCCGCGGGCCAGGTGCTGCGGGATGGCGGGATGTCGATCGCCTATGCCGGCTTCATCGAAGGCGACGACATCGGCAAGGGCACCGTGGACGTCGTCGTCACCGAAGGCTTCAACGGCAACATCGCGCTCAAGACCGCCGAGGGAACCGCCAAGCAGATCGCGCAATACCTGCGCGAGGCCATGGGGCGCAGCCTGTTCTCGAAGATCGGTTTCCTGTTCGCCAAAGGCGCATTCGACACGCTGAAGGAGAAGATGGACCCCCGGAAATCGAACGGGGGCGTCTTCCTCGGCCTAAACGGACTCGTGGTGAAGAGCCACGGAGGGACCGACGCGGAGGGCTATGCGGCGGCGGTGGCGCTCGGCCACCATCTCGCCCGGAACGGACTTATGAAGAAGGTCGCGGACAGCGTAGATCACTACCAGAAGGATCGCGCGTCCGCGCGAGAACAGCACCCTGAGGTTGCCCACTCGTGAAGAAGATGCGCTCTGTGGTCCGCGGCACCGGCTCCCGCCTTCCGGACCGCGTACTGACCAATGCCGAATTGTCCCGGATGGTGGACACCACGGACGAGTGGATCGTCCAGCGCACCGGCATTCGCGAGCGGCGCATCGCCGCCGACGGTGAGCGCACCTCCGACCTGGCCCTCGCCGCCGCCCGGGCCGCCCTTGCCGACGCCGGCATGGAGGCGCGCGACATCGATGTGATTCTGGTCGCCACAGCGACGCCGGACTACACCTTTCCCGCCACCGCGGTCATCGTCCAGGACCGGCTCGGCCTGCATTCCGGGGCCGCTTTCGACCTGCAGGCGGTCTGCTCGGGGTTTGTCTTCGGCGTTGCCAACGCCGATGCGCTGATCCGGTCGGGGCAAGCGCGCCGGGTCCTGGTGATCGGCGCGGAGACGTTCTCGCGCATCCTAGACTGGGAGGATCGCACGACCTGCGTGCTGTTCGGCGACGGCGCCGGGGCGATCGTGCTGGAAGGCCAGGAACAGGACGGCGGCAAATCCGACCGGGGGATTCTGTCGACCCGGCTGCGGTCCGACGGCGGTCACCTCCGCAAGCTCTACGTCGACGGCGGTCCTTCCTCCACGCAGACCGTCGGCCATCTGCGGATGGAGGGCCGCGAGGTATTCCGGCACGCGGTGGGCCTCGTCTCGGACGTCATCGACGGGGCATTGGCGGATGCGGGCGCAACCGCCGAGGAAATCGACTGGTTCGTCCCGCACCAGGCCAACAAGCGCATCATCGACGCGACAGCACGGAAGTTCGGCTGGCCTGACGAAAAGGTGGTGATCACCGTCGATCGGCACGGCAATACGTCGGCCGCCTCCATACCTCTCGCGCTGGATGCTGCGCGCCGGGATGGCCGCATCCGCCAGGGCGATCTGGTGATGCTGGAAGCCATGGGCGGCGGGTTCACCTGGGGCGCCGCGCTCGTCCGCTGGTAGCCGGGCCGTCGGCCACAATGCCGACAGTTGACCGCGATAGATCAACCGACTAGCGTTTTTCGCTCGGCATAGCCGATGGCGCGGCGGGTAGGCGGAGTATGGTCCTGATGGGGGGAAAGACTGTGACGCGAGCTGATCTCTGCGAAGCGGTCTACCAGAAGGTGGGCCTGTCGCGGACCGAATCGGCCGAACTGGTGGAGTTGGTGCTCGCCGAGATCGGCGATTGCCTCGAGAAGGGCGAGACGGTGAAGCTCTCCTCGTTCGGTTCCTTCGTGGTGCGGGAGAAGGGCCAGAGGATCGGGCGCAATCCCAAGACCGGTGAGGAAGTGCCGATTGCGCCGCGGCGGGTGCTTGTCTTCAAGCCCAGCGCCGTCCTCAAGCAGCGCATCAACGACGGCGACGGATCCTGACCGGCGCGCGGAATTCGATGTCGGAGAAGTCTCCAGAGGCGTTCAGGACCATCAGCGAGGTCGCTGACGAGCTCGACCTGCCGCAGCATGTGCTGCGCTTCTGGGAAACCCGCTTCGGCCAGATCAAGCCGATGAAGCGTGGCGGCGGCCGTCGATACTACCGCCCCGAGGACGTCAACCTGCTGCGCGGCATCCGGCATCTGCTCTATGGCGAAGGCTATACGATCAAGGGCGTTCAGCGCATCCTGAAGGAGCAGGGCGTGCGCCACGTCATGGCGGTCTGGCTCGACGAGGGTGCGCCCGCAGCTGACGCCCCTCCCCGGGCTGTCGAGGAGCCAGTCCTGGACGAATTCGATGACGATGATGGCGAGCCGCTTCCGATCGAGACGCCGGCGACGCCGGCGCGAACCGTCGATCGCCGGCCCGGGGCCGATGCGGCTGTCGCCGTCAGGGCATCGCCGCCTCCGGTCGAGGCGCCGGCCCCCGCTGCCGTTGCCGCTCCGGCGCCCGCAACCGAGGACATCTATGCGCCGAAGCCGCGGGCAGCGCGCCAGGAGCCGCCGGCTCCTGCCGGCGCCGCGCCTGCTCGGCCGGCGGGCATTCCGGCCGAGCATGCGCGGCAGCTCAAGGCCGCGCTCTTCGAGCTCATGGAGTGCAAGCGCCTGCTGGATGAGGCCCGCAGAGCCGATTGAACGGCAGCTTCGCCACGCGGGACTTGAGGCCGGCAGAGGGACGGGATAGAAGACCCCTGCGAATGGCGTCGGAGCGTAGCGCAGCCCGGTTAGCGCACTAGTCTGGGGGACTAGGGGTCGGGAGTTCGAATCTCCCCGCTCCGACCATTCCGCCGCCCGCCGCGAGCGGCCATCTCCCAACCCGGACTCAACCAGCCGCTGCGATGTCCATCAAGACAGCGATAGTCGTCACCGGCCTGCCAGACGAGGCGCTCGCGACCTGGGTTTACCGGATCGCCGAATCCACCGGGGCTGTCGCTCCCGACGAGGCTGGAGCCGCCGCACTGGAGGAGGTCGCGGCCAGAGCGCTCGCTGACTTTGGACTGACCCTCGACCAGCCGGGACCGCTCGTTGTCCAGGGTCTGTCGCGTGCGCAGGCGGCGCGGCTCCTCGACGAGATGGCCCAGCTCCGGTTCGCAGGCGAACTGCGTGACCGCCTGCAATCGTCCGTCACCGCTGCAGAGCGTATCGTGTTTGCCGCACCGGCATTCGGAATTCTTCCCGGCCTCTATCTCGATGCGCTTCGCCGGATCGGCTGCCAGCCGCGGGTCCTCCTGGTGAGCCGTCAGCCGCTGGCGACAGCGGTATCGGCGCGCCGGTCGAACGGGATACCGGTTCCACGCACGCTGCGCCTGTGGGCCCAGCACACCTGCGCTGTTCTGCGCTCTACTGAATGGCTTGCCGTCTTCGACCCGACCGGCGATGACACCGAACATGCTCGCGTCTTGTCGGCGCTTTCGTCCGGCGAGCCGCTGTCCGAAACCGCCACGGTGAAACCGGCCGGAGAGGATCTGCCGAAGTCCCCGCTCGTCGCGCCACTGGTGGCGGAGCTGTGGGAACTCGTTCGGCGCTGGAACGCGTCGCCGGAGGATGCAAGGGAGCGCGACGCACGCGCGCTGGCGGACCGGCTGGAGGACGCGCTGGTCCTCGGCGGCCACACCGTCCATCGGCCGCCGGCGGTGTTCGCCGCTCCGGCACCGAGGCCCACCCGTGCGGCAGAGCCGCGGACCGTGGTGCTGCACTATCACCTGTTCAAGAATGCCGGCACCTCCGTGGACGCGATGCTGCGGCAGAACTTCGGTGAGGCATGGGCGCAGCAGGAATTCCCCGCCACGGGAGGGCAGGGCACCCGACGCAGCAACGCTCCTGAGGTCGCCGGCTTCATCGAGGCGAATCCGGATCTTCGGGCCATCTCGTCCCACACGGCATTGCTGCCGGTACCGGCTATCGACGGGATCGGCATTTTCCCGATCATTTTCATCCGCCACCCGATCGACCGACTGGCCTCGGCATACCGGTTCGAGCGGCGCCAGAAGGCCGACACGTTCGGGGCGCGCCTGGCGCGGGAAACCGACTTCGCGGGGTATGTGCGGGCGCTGCTCGACCGATCGGGCTACGGCGTTGCGCGCGATTTCCAGGTGATGCGGCTGGCCTTCGGCTCCCCTGGTGCGGCTGGATCCGAATTCGACCGGGCTCTCACGACCATGGACCACCTGCCGTTCATAGGCCTGGTCGAAGCCTTCGAGGAATCACTAGTAGAGCTGGAGCGGCTGCTGGCGCCGGTTCATCCGGGCTTCCGGGCAACCGCCTATACCAAGAATGTCAGCCGCGACGCCGAGGGCTCGCTGGCGGAAAGGCTCGATGCGATCGAGACCGAACTCGGACCCGAGCTCCATGCAAGGCTGATAGAGGCCAATGCGGGAGACCTACAGCTGTTTGAAATGGTGGTCGACCGCTATAAGAAGTAGGGACGCCGCCGACGACATACGGCGGGTCCTGCAGAGGCAGTGAGTGGGGCCATGCCCCGCCTGGTTACCGGGATGCAGTGGAATCTCCAAACGATGCTGAAACGGTTCGTCCGCAAGGTAAGGCAGCGGTTTTCGTCGCGGCCGCAGGAAGCTCTCGGCCGTCAGCTCTTCGATGCTGACTTCTACCTGTCCATCTACACCGATGTGGCGGCGGCCGGGCAGGATCCACTGCGCCACTATCTCGCCCGCGGCTGGTTGGAAGGCCGGTTGCCACATCCGTTGTTCGACGGTGCATGGTATCTCGAGCGATACCCTGACGTTCGCGACGCAGGCTTGAACCCTCTTCTGCATTACCTTGCGACCGGTTACGCCGAAGCCCGATCGCCGCACCCCCTGTTCGATGGGGAATGGTATCTCGCCTGCAACCCGGACGTGCGCGAGGCGGGCCTCAATCCACTGGTGCATTACATGGCGACCGGTCATCAGGAGGGCCGCTCGCCGCATCCGCTGTTCGACGCGACATGGTACCTGGAGCGGAATCCGGATGTCCGCGATGCGGGGATGAACCCCTTGCTCCACTATGTCCGGTCCGGCTACCGCGAAGGGCGGGATCCGCACCCGTCCTTCGCTGGGGAATGGTACGCGCGAACCTATATCGGCGATCAGCACGATATCGTTCCGCTGGCACACTATGTGCGCACAGGGTGGAAGCAGGGCGCTCTGCCGAATCCTGGCTTCGACCAGTCCAGCTACGCGTCAATTTATCGGGACGAGGGGCCTGATGCCGCCTTTCGTCGATATGCGGCGAGGCGCGATGCAGATGGTCGACCGGAACTGGCGGTCGGCCCCCTGCTCAAGGGGCTCTACGGGGCCGGCGTCATGGCCCGGATCGAAGGCTACTACCGCCGCTACCGGCTGGTGCCCGATGGCGGACTGCCACCCTCGCCCCCCCAGACGGAGGCCGAGATCGAAGCCTGGATCAACGAAATGTCCAGCTGCTTCTCCGCCGCCGACGACGGCGAGGGCGCGGCCCCCGATGTTTCGATCATCATCCCGGTCTTCAACAACCTGTCGCAGACGATGGCCTGCCTGCATTCGCTGGCGGATCTGCGGCCGCAGCGCAGCTTCGAGATCATCATCGCCGACGATGCATCGACCGATGCCACGTGGGACGTTATCTCGCGCCTGCCCGGGGTGGTATCGGTGCGCGGCGAGACCAACAGCGGCTTCATCGCCAACTGCAATCGCGCCGCGGTTGAAGCGCGGGGGCGATACCTGGTTTTTCTCAACAACGACACGATCGTACTGCCGGGTTGGCTCGACGAACTCGTCGACACGCTGGAGCGCGATGGCACAATCGGCCTCGTCGGTTCCAAGCTGCTGTTCGGCAATGGTCGCCTGCAGGAAGCCGGCGGTATCGTCTGGTGGGATGCGTCGGCCTGGAACTACGGCCGCGACCAGGATCCGATGCGGCCCGAGTTCAGCTATCTGCGCGACGTCGACTATGTGTCGGGCGCCTCGATCATGTTGACGCGGCAGCTCTGGTGGGAGATGGGCGGATTCGACCCGTGGTACGACGTCGCCTATGCGGAGGACGTCGATCTGGCCTTCCGCATCCAGGCCTCCGGGCGGCGCGTTGTCCTGCAACCCTTGTCCATGCTCCTGCATTTCGAGGGGGTGACATCGGGCACGGACGTGCGCACCGGCGTGAAGGCCTATCAGGTCACCAACCTGCAGAAGCTGCGCGAACGCTGGCACGACAAGCTCGAGGGGCATCGCCTCAACGGCGCCGACCCGATGCGCGAGCGCGAGCGCGGTGTAACGAAGCGTGTTCTGATCGTCGACGCGGTGACGCCGAACCCCGACAACGATGCCGGGTCGGTGTTCACATTCGAGCTGATCAAACTGTTCCAGGCGCTCGGGTATAAGGTCAGCTTCTGGCCGCAGGAAATCTCGGACTTCGACTGGACGCTGACAGGCGCGCTCCAGCGGATCGGCGTCGAAGCAATCTACAGTCCCTACTACCAGTCGATCGGCGAATATCTGGCCGAGCACGGCGACCTGTTCGACATGGTTTTCGCTTTCCGCCACTACTGTGCCTCGAAGCTGATCCCGCTCGTCCGCGAATTCGCGCCGAAGGCCCGGCTGGTGTTCCATCCAGCCGATCTGCATTTCGTCCGCGAGGCCCGGGCAGCGGACATCGATAGCCAGGCGAAGCCGGTCGAAGAGCTGCGGCTGATTCAGGCCTACGAAGTGTTCTGCGCGGTTGCTTCCGACCTCACGGTGGTTCACAGCCACTACGAGAAGGACGTTCTTGCAGTCCATGCGCCCGATGCGGCGGTCAGGGTCTTCCCGTGGATTGTCGATCCCGTTCCGCTGAAGACCGGGTTCGGAGAGCGCGACAGCATCGCTTATCTCGGCGGCTACGCTCACAGGCCCAATGTCGATGCGGTTCTCTATTTTGTCGAGGCGATCTGGCCCCTGATACGCCGGAAGCATCCGGACATGGTCTTCAAGGTGGTGGGCAGCAAGGTGCCTGCGAGCATCGCGGCGCTGCATGGCAAGGACAATGTCGAGGTCGTCGGGTTCGTCGAGGACCTCTCCGCGCTGTTCGATTCGATCCGCATTCTGGTTGCGCCGATCCGCTACGGTGCTGGCTTGAAAGGCAAGGTCGCCTCGGCACTGGCATGTGGCGTTCCCGTGGTCGCCACCTCCTGCGCCGCGGAGGGGATGGCCCTTGTGGAGGGCGAGCAGATACTCGTGCGCGACGACCCCAAGGGATTTGCCGAGGCGGTACTGCGCGTCTATGACGATGAAGCGCTTTGGCGCAAGCTCTCCGCCGGCGGTCAGGCGTTCGTCGACGAGGTGTTCAGCACGCGCCGGGGCGTGGACCGCCTGCGGGACATCATAAGCGAGGCTTCGGGGGGGGCGATGGCCGGTCGACCGAACGTGCCCGGTGCCTGGCCCGGCGGCGGTTCCGGTCGGAATGTGGAGGCTGCCGCCTTGTGACGGACGGGGGGCTTTCCCGGCTCCTGAACAAGCTGGACGACACGTGGTGGCCGGGGACCGGGGCTGAGGGGTTGCTATGACGGTGCTGGTGCATGCGGTGATGTGCGGCGGCTCGGGCACGCGCCTGTGGCCGTGGTCCCGGCAGGCCTTTCCCAAGCAATTTCTGTCGCTCGGGGGAGACGGCAGCCTGTTGCAGGCAACAGTCGGGCGGCTGGCTGAGGCAGGGCAGTCCGTCGAGACGATCGTCATCGGCAACGAGGAACACCGGTTCCTGATCGCCGAGCAGCTTCGTCAGGCTGGGTTCACGGCCGAGATCCTGCTCGAGCCCGAAATGCGCAACACCGCCCCGGTTGCCCTGGTCGCCGCTTTGCGGGCCCTGGAACGGTTCGGGGACGATTGCCTCGTGCTGCTAGCACCAGCCGACCACATGATCGCCGATGCGGCGTCCTATCGCAGCGCCGTTGCGACTGCAATGCAAGCGGCACGGGCCGGACACGTGGTGACCTTCGGGGTGACGCCGGACCGGCCCGAGACGGGATACGGCTACATCGAGCGTGGTGCGCCGCTGCCCGGAATCGCCGGCGCGCATGCCGTCGTCAGCTTCCGTGAGAAGCCGGACCGCCAGGTGGCAGAGGACTATCTGGCGAGCGGCAAGTTCTCGTGGAACGCCGGCATATTTCTGTTCTCGCCGCAGGTCTTGCTGGCGGCTGGAGAGAAGCTCGAACCGGGCATGCTGGAGCTGTGCAGGAGGGCCTGCGCGGGGGCTGAGCGGGACCTCGATTTTCTCCGGCTCGCACGCGAGCCCTACCTCGAGCTTCCCTCCATATCGTTCGACTACGCCTTCGCCGAGCGTCTACAGGGTGCGATGGCAGTCGTCCCGGTAGACATGGGCTGGTCGGACATCGGCTCATGGGACTCGCTCAGAATCGCCCGCTCGGGCCTGGGTTCGCGCGAGAACGTGACCGCAGGGGAGGTGGAGCTGTTCGATTGTGCCGGGGTACTGGCGATGAGCGACGGCCCGCTGGTCGTCGCCCACGGGCTGCAGGACGTCGTGGTCGTGGCCGATGCTGATGCCGTGTACGTCGGCGCGGCCAACCGCAGCGAGGAACTCCGTCACGTCGTTGGCGAATTGCAGGCGCGGGGACGGCCGCAGGCCACCTCCCACTCGCGGACCTATCGGCCATGGGGCTGGTACCAGACCCTCAACCTGGGCGATCGCTATCAGGTGAAGGAAATCGTCGTCTATCCCGGCGGCAGGCTGTCGCTGCAGTCACACCACCACCGGGCGGAGCATTGGGTCGTCGTTCGCGGGACCGCTCAGGTGACCGTCGACGATGAAATCCGGCTCGTCGCGGAGAACGAGTCCGTCTACATTCCGCTGAAATCCCGCCACAGGCTGGAGAATCCGGGACATATCCCGATGCACCTCATCGAGGTGCAGACGGGTGGCTATCTCGACGAGGACGATATCGTCCGCTACGACGACATCTATGGCCGAAGCTGACGATCGCGCCCGGTGCGGGTCCGCGGCTCCGTCGCGGGGCAGGGCGCACCTGTAGAGGGCTGATGCCGGAATGACCATCATCAACCACACATACGGCTTCGTCTTCGTCCATGTCCCGAAGTGCGCCGGGACGACGGTGGCGACTGCACTGAGCCGTGCGAGCGCCTATTGCGACATCGAGATCGGCGCCACGCCGCTGGGTCAGGCCCTCGCGACCCACTACTCGGCGCGCCATGGAATGGGCAAGCACGCCACGGCCGGCCAGATCCGGAATGTCCTGGGACAGGCGACGTGGATGCGGTTGTTCTCGTTTGCCTTCGTACGCGACCCCATGGCGCGCACGCAGTCCACCTACCGGTTTCTCAAGCACAAGTTCCGGAACTGGCAGGGCTCCGAGATCATGGACGGCTTCGCGACCTTCGAGGAGTTTGTCCGCAGCGAGTTCTTCCACACCCCGGGGCCCGACAACATTCTCGCCCCCCAGGTGCGATGGATCGGGCGCCCGCCGCTCGTCGACTTCGTCGGGCGGGTGGAAACGCTGTCGGAAGATTTCGCCACGGTCCTTGAATGCGTGGGCATTCCTCCGGCGAAACGCAGGGCGATGATGCGGCTCGGGAAGCGCAACCGGACCGATGCCTGGACGGATGATGAGGCGGCATCGCCGGACCTCGAGGCACTCATTCTGGACCGCTATCGCGAGGACTACGTCTTCATCGAGGCACTTGCGGCGCCGCAAGCCCGCGAGCGTCGTCCAGGTGCCCTCAAAGCTGCCGCCCCACCGGCGTGACGCAGAACGGCACCGCCGCGCCGGCCGCTCTGCGGTTTCGAAAGATTCCGAACCAGGACGCGGGTCTGCCCGTTCCCTCCAGACCAGTGGAGCCAAGCTCCGCGCGACGGAAGAGGAGAACGTCATGCATGATACCAGAACGCAGGAAGAACAGCTCAACCCCCGCGAGGCCCGTCAGGGTAGGCTAGGACGTCCGGTATTGGTCGTGCTGGTGGTCAGTCTCAGCCTGATCGTCCTTCTGTTCGGAGCGCTGGTACTGGGCGTCATCTGAGGAACGGCTCGTTAACCAGAGCCTCGCGTTTCCCTCGCCGATGGCGTCCGATGCGTTAGTGTCCGTCTGCGGAGAGGCCGCAGCTTAGACGAGCGAAAATGACGCACATCGAACCCATCGCGGCGCCGCGCGCCGTGGCCGCCGACGGCGATCTCGGGTACCGGCCATCCAGTCTCGACGTCTTCTTCGAGCGGATGCAGCCGACCGTCCACTCACAATGGGCCTGGGACCACTACAAGGACACGGTCGGTGCGCTGGCGCGCGAGTTCCGGTTGCAGCGGCTCATCGAGATAGGGGGAGGACGCGATCCCCTGTTCACACCCGAGGAGATCTCGGCCGCCGGCGTCCGGTTCACGATCAACGACATCTCGCCAGAGGAGCTTCGCCACGCACCGGCGGCTTTCGACAAGGCTTGCTTCGACGTGGCTGGCGAGCCCGGGGGACTGGGCGACTCCGCCGGAGCGTTCGATCTGGTTTTCTCCCGGATGGTGTTCGAGCATGTGCGCGATGCACGAAAGGCATGGACGAACGTCCATGATCTGCTCGCGCCGGGGGGCGTCGCCATCGCCTTCGTCCCCACGCTGTACGCGATCCCTTACCTGATCAACATGGCGATCCCGGAAGCGGTGTCGCGGCGCATCGTCAAGCTCCTCTATGCCCATCGCACGGACGACGACGATCCCAAGTTCCCGGCCTACTACGATTGGTGCTTCGGGGACGGCAGGAAGCTGGAGCCGCGGCTTGCCGCCATCGGCTTCCGCGAGGCGAAGGTGGTGCCCTTCTGGTATCACGACTACTTCGAGTCGATCCCGGTTGCCCGGCAGGTCGACAACCTGATCAACCGGATCGCCGCGGCGCGCGACTGGCGCTGGCTGACCAGCTACGCCTTCATCGTCGCCCGCAAGTAGTTCGCGGGTACGCGCATACTGCCGGCGAGGGCGGCCTTGCGGACGGTTTCGCTGGCCGCCGCCATGCCCCATACCACGCCTGCGATCATGAAGAAGTGGCGCCAGTGGTCGGTATCGACCACGAAGCCCTGCAGCGACACCGCCACGAATGTCGCCAGCGCAGCCATCTGGTAGTGCTGCCAGGGCACGCGCTCGAAGACATATCGGAATCCGATCAGCCACGTCAGAACGACGAAGGTGATGTAGCTGAATCCGCCCAGCCACCCATATGCCGCGAACGAGTTGACGTAGACGTTGTGCGGGTCCTGATTGAACCGTTTGGCGAAATAGAGGGGGCCGTAGCCGAACGGCCGCTCCAGGAGTTCCGGGATCGCGCGCCTCTGGTTGCCGAAACGTCCCTGTTCTCCTACGTCGTAGCTCTGGGCGAGGTCGGCTCGCTGCTCAAACACCTCGCCGACGCCTGGTATGGTCAGGATCCCGACGATCAATCCCGCGCACATAATGGCGCCCAGGGCAGCGCCGATCAGCATGCGCAGCCTGAACAGGGGGCTCGGCGAGGCGAGGAACATCATCGCGACCATCAGGATCGTCGCCAGCAGGAAGTTCCCCCAGGCGGCACGCGAGAACGATAGGAGCAGTCCTATGACGATGATGCCGAGCGGCAACGCCGTGACCACCAGCCGGCGCCCGTGCAGCGACAGCATGTTCTGGATCAGCAGCAGCGCCGGGAACACCAGAAAGGGGCCGTAGACGTTGGGATCCTTGAAGGTGCCGCGGGCGCGGTTGTAGAGCGTGAACGTGTCGGCGCCCGGGAACAGATTGAAGTATCCGGCGATTCCCGCCAGCGCGGCGATCACGGCGGCGATGATGTAGGCGCTGCGGATGGTGTCGAGCCGCGACACGGGATTCTCCGCCACAAGCGAGGCGAAGACCACGGTGGTCACCGCGAGGTACATCGTGATCGCGACGTATCGCACCGAGTCGAAGTCGTAGACCACCTGCACGACGGCCAGCATGCCGCCGATCGTGAACAGCACCGGCAGGAACAGCACCAGCGGAGCGATGAAGCGGGGAAAGGTAAGGCCCCGTACCAGAACCGCCCACAGCAGAAGCAGGAACAGGAACTCGTAGGGTGACGGTTCGAAGGTAACGAAACAGCTCGCCAGGATGGTCAGCCAGAGAAGGGGCCGGACCAGCCTGCGGTCGAGCAGCTCGCGTCGCGCCTCCTCGCCCGGCGGCGTTGGGGGTACCGGACCGGCGGCGCTACAGGTCAATACGCGCTCTCCGATTTCGACAGCATCGACACCGGCGTCATGAGCAGGATGTAGAGGTCGAAGAGAACCGACCAGTTCTCGATATAGTAGAGGTCGCATTCGACGCGCCGCTGGATCTTCTCCGGCGTGTCGGTCTCCCCCCGCCAGCCGTTGATCTGCGCCCAGCCGGTTATGCCCGGCTTCACCTTGTGGCGGGCGAAGTAACCGTCGACGACGTCGTCGTACAGCCGCTCGGCGGCCTTGGCCTGCAGCGCGTGCGGACGCGGCCCGACAAGCGACAGTTCACCGCGCAGCACATTGAACAACTGCGGCAGTTCGTCGAGGCTGGTCTTGCGGATGAAGCGCCCGACCCGCGTGACGCGCGGGTCGCCCTTGGTCACGAGCCGGTTGGCGGTCGAATCGCATTGGTCGACATACATCGAGCGGAACTTGAAGACCTCGATCAGCTCGTTGTTGAAGCCGTAGCGCCTCTGGCGGAACAGCACCGGTCCGCGGCTATCGAGCTTGATGGCGATCGCGACCAGCGCCATAACCGGCAGAGCCAGCAGAAGCAGCACAGAGCCGAAGATTCGATCGAACAGCCACTTCACCACGTAGTCCCAATCGGCGATTGGTTTGTCGAAGATGTCGATGAACGGCACGTTGCCGATATAGGAGTAGGACCGAGGCCGGAACCTCAGCCTGTTCGTGTGGGCGCTCAGGCGGATATCGACCGGCAGAATCCAGAGCTTCTTCAGGAACTCCAGGACGCGCGCTTCTGCCGTGATCGGCAGTGTGACGATCAGCAGGTCCACCCGGGTGCGGCGCGCGAACTCGACCAGCTGGTCGACGGTGCCGAGCTTCGGGAAGCCCGCCACGACCGGCGGCGAGCGGTCGTCGCTGCGGTCGTCGAATATGCCGCAGATGCGGATGTCGATATCTGGCGAAGCCTCGATCGCCTCGATCAGCTCCGCTGCGCGGTCGCCGCCGCCGACGATGACGGCACGGCGCTCCAGCCGCCCTGATCTGGTCCAGCGCCGCACCATCGACGCCAGCCCGATACGGAACGCCACGAGCGCGGCGAGGCCGACCAGGAACCACAACGCCATCCAGCCCCGGGA
>JAEYRQ010000494.1 GCA_023435545.1 Pseudomonadota bacterium
GGGTTGCTGCCTTCGCTGCCCTGGTCCCCCGAAATGCCGCGCGCGCCGACGACATGGCCGAACTCGGCCAGCGCCTGACAGAGCGTTACATCCGTCCGGCGACGCAGCAATTCGCCGCGGCGACCGCCGCCGTTTCGGGTGCCGTGGAATTCCTCTGCCGGGAGCCTGACCGGGAGCGGCTCGAGGTCACCCGGCAGCGCTTCGGCGACGCGGTCGCCGCCTGGGCGCGGGTGGCCGTGCTGCGCTTCGGTCCCCTGGTCGAGGACAACAGGTACGAGCGCATCTTCTACTGGCCCGACCCGCGCGGGGCAACGCTGCGGCAGTTTCAGCAGATCGTCGCGGCTGGCTCCGCAGAGGTGCTCGACGCCGAGGCTCTGAGGAGCAAGAGCGTGGCGGCGCAGGGGCTGCCGGCGCTCGAACTCGTTCTGTTCGGTCCGGATGCGGAAACGCTCCTGTCCGGCCAACCGGCGGGGCGCTTCCGGTGCGGCTACGCGACAGCGATCGCGGTGAACCTGCAGCAGGTCGCCGAGGAGGTGAGCGCCGCCTGGGCCCCCGGCACCACCATGGCCGCGGAATTCACCGCGCCGGCGGCGGGCAACGCGCTCTACCGGAATTCGGGCGAAGTGGTCGCCGAGAGCCTGAAGGCGATGACCACGGCCCTGCAGTTCCTGTCCGATACGATGATCGCTCCATTCCTCGGACGCGAGCCGGAAATGGCCAATCCAAAGCTGGCGCCGCTCTGGCGAAGCGGCCTGAGCCTGCGCCTGATATCTGCCAAGCTCCGCGCGATCGCAGAATTCTATGGGGCGCTGGAGGTTCTGGCGTCGCTCGAGCCGACCGAACATTGGATCGACGGAGCGATCAGCCTGGAGCTGCGCAAGGCGCGCGAGACGCTGGCCGCGCTCCGCGAGCCGGTTGGAGAATCGGCCGCCGGCGGCCCGGACCGCGCCGCCCTCATCTATGTGGTGATCGCCCTCGGCAGCGTCCGGCAGACGGTGAACGAGCGGCTCGCACCGGCACTCGGGGCCGAGGTCGGCTTCAATGCGCTCGACGGCGATTGACCGGCGCGCTTTCCTGGCAATGGCCGCCGCGGCCGGCGCAATGCCGGCGGCGGCATGGGGGGAGAATGGACCGGACCTGCCCCTGTATCTGGCGGCACGCAAGACGGCCGACCGCTTCGAGGTCGCCGTCCTCGACGATAGTGGGCGCGAGGTGCTGGCTGTACCGCTGGACGATCGCGGCCATTCCTTCGCGGTCCGCCCGGACGGTGCCGGAGCGGTGGCTTTCGCGCGCCAGCCCGGACTGTTCGCCGTCGAGTTCGACTTCACCGGCAGAGCACCTCCCCGCCTCGTCGCGGCGGCGCCGGATCGCCACTTTTTCGGGCACGGCACATTCGCGCATAACGGCAGGCTGCTTGTCGCCACCGAGAACGACTACGCGGCGGGACGCGGGGTGCTCGGGGTCTACGATCCGGCGGACGGGCTGAAGCGGATCGGTGAGTTCGAAAGCGGCGGCCTCGACCCACATGAGGCGGTGCTGCTGCCGGACGGGAAGACCCTCTGCGTCGCCAACGGGGGGCTACTCCTGCATCCGGACTACGGCAAGCTGCCGCTCAATCTGGAGGACATGGCCCCGACGCTCGCCTATGTGGATGCGGCGACCGGCGACCTTCTGGAGATCGTCGGGCTCGACCGCGCGCTGCACAAGCTCGCGTTCCACCACCTGGCGGTGGACGCCGCCGGGCATGTCTGGGTCGGCGGCCAGTATCACGGCCCTGACGCCGACCGGCCGCCGCTGGTCGGCCGCCACCGGCGCGGCCATGCCATCGAGATGTTCGACGGACCGCCTGACGTCCTGCGGCGCATGCGCAACTATGTCGGCAGCATCGCAGTCGACGCCTCGGGCACGATCGTCGCGACGTCGAGCCCGCGCGGAGGCGTCGTCGTCTACTGGGACACGGCGACCGGACGCTGCCTGGGAGCAACCGACGTGGAGGACGGATGCGGCGTCGCAGCTGCCGCCCGGGACGGCAGTTTCCTCGTCTCGTCGGGCGACGGCAGTATTGTCGAGGCCGGCGCGAACGGCGCAACGTCAGGCCTCCTGCCGGTTTCTCCCGCCCTGAGTTGGGACAACCATCTCAGGCGGGTCTGAGCGCGCCTCGGACGCCTCGCTCAGGTCGCCCGTACCCTGTCTCAGACCTGCACGACCACCGGCGTTCCGATCTTCGTACGGGCGTAGAGATGCTCGACGTCCGAGTTCAGCATCCTGATGCAGCCGCTCGACATCGCCTGGCCGATAGATGAGGGCTGGTTGGTGCCGTGCAGGCGATACAGCGTGTCGCGACCGCCTCGATAAAGGTAGAGCGCCCTGGCACCGAGCGGGTTGTCGGGACCGCCGGGCATGCCACCGGCATACTTCTTCAGCTCCGGCTGACGGGCGATCATCCGCGGAGGCGGCGTCCAGACCGGCCACTCCTGCTTCCGTCCCACCACGGCGCGGCCGCTCCACGCAAAGCCCGCACGGCCCACCCCGACACCGTAGCGCGTCGCCATGCCGCCGTCCTCGACGACATAGAGGTACCGCTGCGACGTATCGACGATGATCGTGCCCGGCTTCTCGCGGGTAGGATACTGGACGCGCGTACGCCGATACTTCGGATCGAGCGACCCTGCCGTCGGCGCATAGGACGACCAGCTCTCCATCGTCTCGGCCGTGCAGCCGGCCAATGCCATCGAAAGCCCGCCCAGCAGCAGCGTCCGCCGGTTCACGAGACCGGCGCCAGCCCTGGAATCCTCAACAGTTCCAACGTCCATGTTTCACCCCAGAATCGCCCCAACGACGCCCGAATCAGCAAGAGATACCATTGGCCGCCGTAACGCGAAGTGCCCGAACCGCAACAGTTCCAGGCGATTGGCGCGGTCGCCCGCACCGACTCCGGAAGGTGTGGCCGGGGCAGCACCCGTCCACCTGCGCGCGCGTGGAGCTTCGGTCGCGCCGGAGGGCGTCGCGGGCCGCCGGCGACGGGCCCCGGCAGAACGCTCTTGTTGAAATTGTTGACTTATTCGACCCGCGGATGCTCGACACGAACCGGCAGGCACAAGGGGCGCCGCAGACGGCCGGGTCGCGCAATTGTGATCCAGCGTCAGCGGCAGCCGGTGTCAGCGGCTGCGACGCATCGGAACTCCGGTACGCCGCGTCGCCTCGCCCGCCAGTGGCGCGGCAGCCGCGAATCCGGCTCCTATGTTCTCCGAGACGTCCGCCGTCAGCTCGGCGCTGAGCGCATTGGGATGGACGAACTCGTCCCGGAACCACGGATGGGCCTTCGGATCGAAGATCTTCCTGATCCAGTCAGTGACGAGTCCGACACGCTTCAGCCGCTGGGCCGAGGGGTGGTAGGTCATCCAGATGTCCATCGAATGGTGGACCCCGATGTCGACCGGCACGACGGGCGCCCCCAGCACGGGCGCGTAGCTCGGCAGCGCACCGATCCCCGCCCCCTTCTCGACTGCGTAGAGCAGCGCAGCGCTGGAATTGGTCCGCAGCGATACGATGCCCTCGACGTCCTCGACGCCGAGGAGGCGCGCCCAGGCGCCGCTGTCGAGCTGCGGCGCGGCCTGGTCGACGAGTCGATGCCGCGCCATCTCCTCCACATTCCGCGGCAGCCCGTAGATATCGGCGTAGCTCGGCGCCGCGAAAGGATAGACATGCAGGCGTCCCAGCTTCCCCACGATCAGTTCGGGGGACGTCGGCCGCACGAACTGGATCGCGATGTCTGCCTCCATGCGAAGCACGTCGGCACTTTCCATCGCGCAGCGCAGGTCAATGATGAGGAACGGGAATTGCCGCTGGAACTGCACCAGGCGCGGCATCACCCAATAGGTGCCGAGCCCCTCGGTGATCGAGACGCGGACGACGCCGCGGGTCGTCGCATCCTGCGGCTCGACGCGCCGGAAGACGTCGTAGATCGCCAGCTCCATCCGCTTGGCGTGGTCGACGATCGCCCGCGCCTCCTCGGTGGTGACCACGCCGTCAGGGATGCGCCGGAACAGCAGAATGCCCAGGCTCCGCTCGAGACGGTCAATGCGGCGCACGACCGTCGACGAACTGACCTTGAGATATGCGGCGGCCTTCCGGAAGCTGCCGGCCTCGACACAGGTGAGGAATATCCGCACGTCATCCCAGGAGACGTTCCTCAACTGGGCATCCTGCAGCAGGTGCTCCATTTTTGCATCATCCCTCTGCGAGATTTTCTGCATCCGCCAAACCCCTCATATACTAGCATAATTACAAGAGCTTCCCTTGGAGTAAATGATGCTTCGCCCCGTGAGGCAGCCACTCGGGCCCGAACGTCACGACGGTGCAAATATGCAGCGGCGTGAGTTCGACCACCTGGTGCGCATCAGCCGGCCGGGGCTGGTCGTGGAGCCGGTGAGCCAGAATGAGATCCCCTCGCTGCTCACCTTCGCCACGAGTCAGATACCGGTCCTGGCCTCCGCAGTGGAGGCCGTGGCGCGCATCATTACCAGGAATCGCGAGAGCGCCTGGGTGTTCCGATCCGAGGGTCGCACCCGCGGCGTCTACGCAATGCTGCACCTGAGTTCGGAGGGACTGGAGGCGATGCTGCTCGGTGAGTTCAACACCAGCTTCCCCGACCCCAGCCTCACGGTGCGCACCGGCGAGTCGCCGGCGGCGATCTACAAGTGGGCCGTGGTGGCCCCGGGCATGGCATCCGCTGGCATCTGCACGATCAGCCGTATCCTTCAGGCGGACCGGTACGCCACCGCCAATCTCTACGCCCGGCCGACGACCGAACCGGGATCGCGGCTCATGGCCCATCTGGGCTTCCGGCCGGTCCATTCCGGCTATCCGGATCTGCAGCGCTACGTTCGCATCGCCAACCGGGGCAGCGGGCTGGTCGACATCGAATAACAGGGAGACGTCGGATGAACCTGCCCATCTACGCGAGCTACGGTGACGGGAGCGTCGATCCAGAGGCTCCCCGCAAGCCATACGGAATCAAGGTCGCGCGCACGCTGGACGACATGATGAAGGTCGTGGCGATCCGCTCGGCGGTGTTCATGAGCGAGCAGACCTGCCCCTATCTCGAGGAGTTCGACGGCAACGACTTCAGCGCCACGCACCTGATCGGATACGTGGGAGACGAACCGGCCGCCTGTCTGCGGGCACGGTTCTTCGCCGCCTTCGCCAAGCTCGAGCGTCTGGCGGTGCGGCACGAGTTCCGCAACTCGCGCCTGTCCTTCGACATCGTATGGGCCGGCATCGAGTTGGCCCGGAAGAAGGGCTACACGCAGATCTACGGCCATGCCCAGGACCGGCTGGTCAAGTTCTGGAGCCGGTTTGGCGCCAAGCCAATGGGCGACAACCGAAAGCTCGCCTTCTCCGACTATTCCTATACGGAGATGCTGCTCGAGGTGGAACCGCATCCCGATGCCCTGACGCTCGACAGCGACCCTTACGAGCTAATCCGCCCCGAGGGCGAGTGGCACAAGCCGGGCATCCTGGAACGTTCGGTCTCCCGCCCCGTCACCTCGCCGCTGCACGACAGAGAAGCCGCCTGACCCGAGGAGTGCCCGATGAGCGTCATTCGCTTTCCACGCGTCTCGGAGGACTTCGGTACGCCGTTGTTCCTGTTCGTCGACCTTCAGCGCGAGTACGTCATCGACGGCAGGGCGCATGCCCTGAGGGCGCGCGAGCCGTGGACGGGCAATTGCCTGCGGCTGCTCGATTTCGCACGCAAGCGCGGCTTCCCCGTCGCGCATTTCCGGCTGCTCAGGCGCGAGCCCTTCTTCAACCGCGCGACGCCGTTCGCCGAGTGGATCGAGGAGTTCCGCCCCTGGCCGCACGAGATGGTGTTCGAGCGCTCGCTGCCGTCCTGCTATGCGAACGAATCCTTCGCTGCGCTGTTGGACTCGCTGTCCAGGCCGCATTTCGTGCTGGCCGGTTTGACATGCGAGACCAATTGCCTGGCCACCGTGTTCGATGCCCATCACCGCGGGCATCGCACGCTTCTGGTGGAGGACGCCAGCGCCAGTCGGGCCGTCGGGGATCGGGGGGAGGCAGAGGTTCACGAAGTGACTACGGGAATCGCCGCATTGCTGTGCGATGTGGCTTCGACATCGGAGGTGGTCGCACGATTTGCCGGACGCAAGCCGAGCCTGGCTGGATAGGGTGCCGCCAGGCCCAACTGCGCCCGGCTTCGGAG
>JAEYRQ010000548.1 GCA_023435545.1 Pseudomonadota bacterium
GTCAAGGCCTATGTCCAGCTCAAGGACGGCTTCGAGGCCTCACCCGCGCTCGCCGCCGAGCTTCAGACCTTCGTCAAGAACGAGATCGCGCCGTTCAAGTACCCGCGCGCGGTGGAGTTCGTCGAAACCCTGCCGCGCACCGAGACCGGCAAGCTGCGCCGCGTCGAACTGCGTGAACGTGCCAGGGCCGAGGCGGCCGCCAATGTTCGCTCCCGGGCGAGTTGAGAAACGAGGTATTTCCCGTGTCCGTGACCACTCTTCCTCCCGCCGCCCACCCCACCGCCCCGTCCACCGACGACGGCCGCCCGACGGTGGTTCAGCCGGACGGCTGGCCGCGCCCCATCGGTTATGCCAACGGCATGCGCGCGACGGGCGAAATCGTCGTCACCGGCGGCGTTGTCGGCTGGGACACCGAGGGCCGGTTCCCGCCGGACTTCCTCGGCCAGGTGCGCCAGACGCTCGCCAATATCCGTGACATCGTCAATGCCGGCGGCGCCGAGACGCACCACATCGTGCGGCTGACCTGGTACGTCACCGATCTCGACGCCTATCGGGCCTGCCTGAAGGACCTCGGGCCGGTCTACCGCGAGACTATCGGCCGCCACTTCCCGGCGATGGCGGTGGTGCAGGTCTCGGGGCTGGTCGAGCCGGAGGCGATGGTCGAGATCGAGGCGACGGCAGTGGTTCCGCTCCGCGATTGAGGATCAGCCGGGTCTGGCCGCCGCCGGTCCCGCCGCCTGCCGGTACTCCGCAATCAGTTGTTCCGTCGTCGCCTGCCGGCAGTAGCCGGCGAAGGCGGCGAGCGCGTGCTCGTGCCGCTCGCGGCTGTCGGTGGTGCAGGCATCGGTCGCGCAGATCATCCGGAATCCCCGGTCGGCCCCGTCGCGCACCGTGTGGTCGATGCACTGGTCGGTGAGGAAGCCGGTCACGACGACGGTGTCGAGGCCGATATTGCGGATCAGGTATTCGAATACCGTCGAGTTGAACAGGCTGGACGAGGTCTTCGGCAGGACGATTTCGTCATCGGCCGGGGCCACCTCCTCGCAGACCTCGGTCTCGACGCTGCGGGGGGCGAAGTGGAAGCCGGTCTGCTTGTAGTCGAGACTGCGGTCGCGACCATCGCGGGTGAGGCTGGCGATCACCGTGTACATCACCTCGCCGCCCGCCGCCCGCGCCGCCGCCAAAAGCCGGGCGATGTTGGGCACGGCGATCTCGGCCGCTGTCCGGTGAAAGTACGGTCTCGAGGCCACCGCCCCGGGATTGAAGATCCCCTTCTGCACGTCGATGACCAGCAGCGCGGTGCGGGCGGGATCGATCGGCGCCGACCGGTCCGGAATGCCGCCTGGAGCCATGCCAGTCCCCCGCTTTCAGGCCGGCAGCCGGTCGACGGCGGCCAGCAGCACCCGCGTCAGCCGCGCCGCCCAGGCCTCCGCTGCCGAGGCATCGGGCAGCAGGTCCTGCCGCACCTCGAACTCGACATAGGGGATACCGCGCCGCTCGCCGTGGAAGGGGATCGAATAGTCGACCTCCATGTTCACCGAGTAGGGCTCGTTCTCGCCGACATTGAGCTCTGCTTCCCGCCGCAGTTCCTCGACCACCAGCCGGCTCAGCCGGTCGTCGCGATGCCAGCACAGGCCGACCTGCCAGGGCCGGTCGGCCGGTCGGGTGCGCAACGACGGCGTGAAGGAATGGATGCTGATCAGCAGGGTTCGCCGACCGGCCGCCGCCCGCGCGTCGAGGATCGAGGTGATCTGACGGTGATAGGGCTCGAGGATCTCCGTCTGCCGCAGCCGGCGCGCCCGCTCGTCGAGGCCCTGGTTGCCCGGCACGAGCGTGCCGTCGGCGACCTCGGCCATCGAATCGGGCGCCCGCGGAATACGGTTGCAGTCGATGACGAGCCGCGAATAGCGCTGGAAGATCAGTGGCGCGTCGAGCCCGGACGCCACCCGCTCGGCGACCGCCAGCGCGCCGATATCGATGCCGATATGGCGGCCGAGTTCCGCGGGCGGCAGGCCAAGATCGCCGAGCACTTGCGGGATCAGATTGCCGGCATGGTCACAGATCACGACGAAGGGAGATTGAGACTCGCGATCGACGAACCCGACCGGGTCGGGATCGCGCTCGCTCAGCAGCGGTGCGGGCCTGGTGCGAAGGGCGGTGTCTGTCGACATGGTCAGTAGGCCTCGGCATAGAGGCGATACGCCTCGTCTGGGGCAAGATCCTTCACGGTCGCGGCCTCGCCCCGCTTGTGCATCAGGTAGGCCCGCGTCAGGCTCTCCCCGAGCCAGCCCGTTGCGACAGTGTCCGCCTCCAGCGCATCGAGCGCTTCGTCCAGCGAGCGCGGCAGGTCCTGGATGCCGAGTTCGCGGCGTCGTTCCGCCCCGAGCGTCTCGCAGTCCTGCTCGGTTATGGTGGGCGTGGAAAGTCCATCGCGGATGCCCTGTAGACCGGCGAAGGCGAGCATGCCGATCTGCAGGTAGGGGCTCGCCGCCGCGTCGGCCGCGCGGTACTCGAGGTTGTGGCGCGGCGCCGGGTCGATGTCGGACGCATCCGGCAACGGGCAGATCCGCAACAGTGCCTCGCGGTCGCGCAGGCCCAAATTGCCCCAGAACGCCGACCAGGAGTGCGGCTTCAGCCGCTGGTAGGACAGAACGCTCGGCGCCGTTACCGCGCACAGTGCCCGCGTATGCCGCTGGATGCCGGCGGCGAACGCCCCCATCGTCTCCGACAGGCCGCCCGGCCTCTGGGCGTCGTAGCCGGCAGGGTGTCCGTCGGCGTCACACAGGCTGAAATGGATGTGCACCCCATTTCCGACGACGCCGGCCTCGATCACCGGCGAGAAGCTTGCCCTGAGGCCATGGCGGCGTGCCACCGCACGGCAGATCTCGCGCAGCTTCACCGCCCGGTCGGCCGCCTCCAGCCCCGGTGCCGGTTCGACGGTGACCTCATATTGCCGGCTGCCATACTCGGGCAGGAAGGTGTCGGGCTGGAGCCCGTTCGCCCGCATCGCTCCGACGAAGTCGCCGACGAAGGGCTCGACGCCCCGGAGGCTCGATATCGCGTAGGAATCGCCCGCCCGCGCGTCCGCGCCGAACAGGTGGAACTCGTGCTCGAAGGCGGCGATCAGGGTGAGCCCGGTCTCGGCCTTCAGGGTGTCGAGCGCCCGCCGGGCGAAACCGCGCGGGCAGCAGTCCCAGGGAGTCTCGTCGAGATTGACGATGTCACCGAGGAAATAGTGCTCCACCGGCCCGCCGTCGCCGAAGTCGAGCCTGACCTCGCCGGCCGGGTCCGGCCGCAGATAGAGGTCGCCGAACGGTCCGAACGGCGTCGCCGGAATCCTGTTGAAGCAGTTGATCATGATGTTGGTCGGGGTCCAGCCGACCCCGAACCGCATCCGCCCGTCGAGGTCGCGGGCAGGGAACCCCTTGCCGCGTACCTGGCCGGCGATGTCGGAGCAGCAGACCAGGATCAGCTCTTCACGTTCGATCGTCACGTCTCGCCCTCGGGCTCGGGTGGCCGCGGACCGCGGTCGCGGTCTGCAGATGCAGTCGGTTC
>JAEYRQ010000575.1 GCA_023435545.1 Pseudomonadota bacterium
TCCGTGAGGTTTCCGGCGAAATCCTTGACGAAGAAGAAGATCAGTGCGCCGACCGCGGGTCCCCAGAGATATTTCGGCCCGCCGACGATCGCCATGATGAGCGCCGCACCCGACAGGCTCCAGTGCAGCACGTCGGGGGAGACAAAGCCGTTGTAGAGGGAGGCAAGCACCCCGGCGATCGAGGCAACGAAGGCAGACGCCGCGTAGACGAGCGCACGCGGGACGAGCGTGCGGTAGCCGATGAAGCGGGCGCGTTCCTCGTTCTCGCGGATCGCGGCGGTCAGCCTGCCGAACGGGCTGCGGGACAGAACGTGCAGCGCCAGCAGGATCAGGACAAGGATCATCCAGCAGATGACGATCATGGTCGCTGGATGCTGGAAGGTCCTCACCGAGACCCCGAACACCTCGGCGGGAAACCTGATGGCAAAGCCGTCGTCGCCGCCGGTGACGCCGCGGGCTTTCAATGCGAATTCGTAGCAGGCCTGCCCGACTGCCAGCGTCAGCATGGCGAAGGCGACACCTGGGATGCGGACAATCACCAGGCCGAGCAGGAAGGCGAAGACAGGCGGGACGACCAGCGCGGCAACGATTGCGATCTCCGCCGGGAGGAAGCCATGCCGCAGCGACAGGCCGATGATGTAGGCGGCGGAGCCGTAGAAGGCCGCATGCCCGAAGCTGACGACGCCGTTCTGGCGGAACAGGAGGCCGACGCCGGTCGCCAGGATCGCTCCGATCACCGCCTGCGTCATCAGACTGAGTAGAAGGACCGAGGCGACGAGCGACGGCAGAAACCAGCCAGCGACCGCCGCCACCGCCACCGCGATCAGCGCGGCGCGGGTCGGGGCCGTCCCGCCCAGCCCTTCCCGGGACACCGGCTTGAGGGTCATGGTCTCGCTCATACGTGGCTCCCCGCGACGCCGGTCGGTCGCCAGATCAACACCGCGACCATCAGCAGGAAGGGGATCATCGTCGCCGCCCAGGGGAGGTAGATGACCCCGAAGTTATGGATCTGGCCGATGACGATTGCCGCGAGCAAGGCGCCGGAGAAGCTGCCGAGCCCGCCGACGACGACGACGATGAACGACTCGATCAGGATGAAACTGCCCATTGCCGGCGACAGCGCCAGAAGCGGCGCAGCGACCGTGCCTGACAGCCCGGCGAGACCGGTCCCGACGGCGACGACGATCATGGAGACCCGGTCGGTGTTGACCCCCTGGATCGCCGTCGTCTCGGGATCGACGCTGGAGGCGCGCACGAAGAGGCCTATCCGAGAATAGCGCAACCACAATGTCAGCGCGATGCCGACGGCCGCAGCGACCAGGATCACCGCGAGCCGATAGACCGGAAACATGTTGCCGAGGATCGTCACGGTGCCCGACAGCAGCTGCGGCGGCGGCATCGACAGGAAATCCTTGCCCCAGATCGTCTGCACCACGTCCTCGAGCACCAGCAGGATGCCGAACGTGACCAGCACGGTGACGATGTGGTTCTCGTTCTGCAGCGGGCGGAACACGAAGCGGTCGAGGAGCACCCCGAGGATCGCGAGCGCGATGACCGCGACGACGATGGCGAGCCAGAAGTTCGAGATCGAGGCGATTGCGTAGCCGACATAGGCCCCGACCATGAACAGCGCGCCATGGGCGAAGTTCACCACCCGCCTGAGGCCGAAGATCAGCACGAGGCCGACGGCGACGATGTACAACAGGCCGCCATAGACGAGACCGTTCAGTATCTGAACGAGCATGACCTCCCCCTCTCAGGCCACGGCTCCTGTCCGCGGCTTGTCCGCTCGAAGGGCAGTCGATCGCGCCGATACGGCGCACGATGCGCTGCCTGACATAACAGAGGGTGTCGAGGGATTGCCCTCGCGCCTCCTTGTGATCCATCCCATGCGGGGCGGCTGTGCGGCTCGGGAAAGCAGACCCCGCGGCGCCCCGCCACTTTGCGCAGAACCGCACCGCATTGATCGCGAGAGCGTTGTCCTGCATGCCATTCTTAGATTGAACGATGGCTCATTCATCGGATACAGTCAATGGAAACCTGCACACGCTGGTAGCGTGGCGCAGGGGCAGCAGCGAAGCCCCCGCGCAAGGCGGGACCGCAGCGTAGCGGACGGACTCGGTGGCGGCTGGACGTTGCTGCCGGTGGAACGCAGCCGCGAGAAACATGACAGGGAGGAGCGGTCGATGACCGACATCTATGCGAAGTACCAGCGTCTCGCGTGCGATCGACCTGCGCCGGGTGTCCTAAGGATCACCATGAACCGGCCGGACCGGATGAACGCTGCCGACCATATCATGCACGCAGAACTGGCGGATATCTGGCGCGACGTCGACCGGGATCCCGAGACCTCGGCCGTCATCCTGACGGGGGCCGGCCGCGCCTTTTCCGCTGGCGGTGACTTCGAAATGATCCAGGAGATCATCGACGACTTCCAGGTGCGTGCGCGCAACTGGAAAGAGGCGCGCGATATCGTCTACAACGTCATCAACTGCTCCAAGCCTGTGGTCAGTGCCATGCGCGGCCCGGCGGTCGGGGCGGGACTGGTCTGCGGCCTGCTCGCTGACATCTCGATCGCCGCGAAGGATGCCCGCATTATCGACGGCCACACGCGCCTGGGCGTCGCGGCCGGAGATCACGCGGCGATCGTCTGGCCGCTCCTGTGCGGCATGGCCAAGGCCAAGTACTACCTGCTGCTGTGCGACGCGGTCTCGGGCGAGGAGGCCGAGCGCATCGGGCTCATCTCGCTCGCGGTCGAGGATTCCGAGCTCGACGCCAAGGCACTGGAGATCGCCACGAGGCTCGCCAACGGAGCGCCGAGCGCGATCCGCTGGACGAAGTACGCGCTGAACAACTGGCTGCGCATGGCCGGCCCCTCGTTCGACACCTCCACCGCGCTGGAATTCCTCGGCTTCACCGGACCGGATGCGCGCGAGGGCCTGCTGTCCCATCGCGAGAAGCGCCGGCCGAACTTCGACCAGGCCTCTCCCCTCTAGACCAATCGATGAGGAGCGGGACGGGATGTTCCACCATATCGTGCTGATGCGGATCGAGGGAGCCGACGAGACCTTCCATCGAGGCGTCGAGGACTATGCAGCCCGCATCCGCGCGGAGCTTCCCTACGTTCTCGACTACGTCTATCGGCCGAATCTGGCCGACCGCTCCGGCGGATACGACTGGACGATCCTGTCGAGCTTCGCCTCCTCCGCCGACCACGACCGCTATCAAGTCAGTGATCTGCATCAGGAGATGAAGACCTTCATGGCGCCCCGGATCGCAGCGCTGCTCGCATGCGATGTCGAGACCGACTGAAGCGCAAGCCGCAGGGAGAAGCCACGACATGAGCACGCAATCCGCCGGACCGGGCACTCCCGAGGTCGCATGGACACCCGACGCGAGCTTCATCGAGGCTGCTAACTGGACGGCGTTCCTGCGCGCTGTCGGCGGGATTGACTACCACCGGCTGGCCGCGCGCGCCGAGGCGGAGCCTGAGTGGTTCTGGCGCGCCCTCATTGATCATCTCGGCATCCGCTTCACCAGACCGTTCGACCGTGTGCTGGACCTCGACGAAGGCATCGCCTGGCCCAAGTGGTGCGTCGGCGGACGGATGAACCTCACTGCGACACTGCTGGAGCGAAACCTCGAACTGGGTCGTGGCGGTCATCCGGCGATCCGCTGGGAAGGCGAGGACGGCGAGGTCCGGGAGATCAGCTACGACGACCTCGCCCGCGACACGGCCAAGGCGGCGGCAGGGCTGGCCTCGCTAGGACTGCGCCCAGGCGATGTGGTCGGCCTCTACATGCCTATGATCCCAGAGACGGTGGTTGCGTTCCTCGCGGTCGCCCGGCTCGGATGCATCGTGCTGCCGCTGTTCTCGGGTTTCGGCGCGGACGCGGTGGCGACGAGGATGCGGGACGGCGACGCGGTCGCCTGCATCACCGCGGACGGCTGCCTGCGCCGTGGCCGCACGGTGGCGATGAAGCAGGTCGTGGACGAGGCGGCCGCGCAGCTTCCCGACCTGCGCCACGTCGTCACAGTGCGGCGGCTCGGCCCCGACAGGTCGCCGTCCGCACCCGCCACGCCGCGCGACGTCGATTGGAACGACCTGCTCGATGCCGCACCGGCCGGGCTGCCGCCGGTGGAACTCGATGCCGAGGCACCGCTCCTGATCGTTTTCACCTCAGGCACCACTGGCCGGCCGAAGGGGACCGTTCATACCCATTGCGGGTTTCTCACCAAGACCGGCGAGGACTTCCTGCTGTGCTTCGACCTGAAGCCGGCCGATCGCCTGCTGTGGATGACAGACATCGGCTGGCTCGTCGGACCGATCCAGATCACCGCCGCACTGCTGGCCGGAGCGACATTGGTCATGGCGGAGGGGACGCCCGACTATCCGGAGCCGGGCCGGCTGTGGCGCCTGGTGCAGGACCACCGCGTGACCTTTCTCGGTATCGGACCGACCATTGCCCGCATGCTGATGCGTAACGGCCGCGATCAGGTCGACGGCTATGACCTGTCCTCGCTTCGCGTTGCCGCCTCCACCGGTGAGCCGTGGGACATCGATTCCTGGACCTGGGTGTTCGAGCGCGTTCTCGACGGCGCGCGGCCGCTGATGAACTACACCGGCGGCAGCGAGGTCGGCGGAATCCTCGCGACCAACCCGCTGTTCCCCATCCGGCCCGCGAGCTTCCACGGGCCAATCCCCGGCACCGGCGCCGATATCGTGGACGACAACGGAGATCCCGCCGCCCCCGGCCAGGTCGGCGAACTGGTGATGCGCAGTCCCTGCATCGGCACCACCCGGGGGCTTTGGAAGGACCCCGGACGGTACATCGACAGCTACTGGAACCGGTTTCCCGGCGTCTGGGTGCACGGCGACTGGGCATCCCGCGACGCCGACGGCACCTGGTATGTCCACGGCCGCTCCGACGACACGATCAAGCTTGCCGGCAAGCGCACCGGTCCCGCTGAGATCGAGTCGCTGGCGCTAGCAACTGGGCTTGCCAGCGACGCCGCGGCGGTCGCGGTACCCGATCCGCAGAAGGGCTCGGCGGTGGTGCTGGCGGCAGTCCCAGCCCCCGGCCGCGATCCGGCGGAGATCACCGGGCCTCTTGCAGACGCGGTGGCCGCCGGCCTCGGCAAGGCCTTCCGCCCGAAACGGGTGATCTGCGTCGGCGAACTCCCGAAAACGCGCAACATGAAGACGATGCGCCGGGTCATCCGCGCCGCACTGACCGGCGAGCCGCAGGGCGATCTCTCCTCCCTCGTCAATCCCGACGCCGTCGACGAGATCCGGCGTGCGGCGGGCGTCCCGGTGGGTGCGGGGTAGAACATGCGGCTCGCAGACAAGATCGCCGTCGTCACTGGGGCCGGCGGACCGATGGGAGGTGCTGTCGCGCGCCGCTTCGCCGAAGAGGGCGCGCGGCTGGCAATCAGCGACATTTCCGGGACCCGCCTCACCGAGACCGTGGCCGAACTCGAACCGGTCGCCGGCGGCGCAGCAAACGTGCTCGGCCTGCGCGCCGATGTGCGCTCCGGCGAGGAATGCGCTGTCTTCGCCGCCGCCGCGCTGGAGCGCTTTGGCCGTGTCGACATCCTGGTGAACATCGTCGGCGGAATTCGATCGCAGACTCTGTTCGAGCCGTTCCTCGCCATGGACGAGACACGCTGGGACGAAACCTTCGAACTGAACTTGAAGCCGAACTTCCACATGGTGAAGCTGTTCGCCCCGGGCATGCTGGAGCGCGGCTACGGACGAATAGTCAACATTGCCTCGATCAATTATGCCGGCGAAATGGGGAGTGCCGACTACGGCGCGGCAAAGGCCGCCGTCGCCTCCTTCTCCCGCACGCTGGCGATAGAACTGGCGCCGCACATCACGGTGAACTGCATCGCACCCGGAACCATCCGCACGCGTGTTCTGCAACGGCTCGACGGCGAGGAGCTGGAACGCTACGCGGCCAAGCCGATGCTCAGGCGCCTCGGAGAGCCGCGCGACATCGCGAACGCGGCCTTGTTTCTGGCCTCGGACGAATCATCCTACATAACCGGCGAAATACTATCGGTCTCCGGCGGCATCTGGCCGGCTCTTTAGGTCAGGGCAAACCCGGGGCGGGACGCGGCCGTGCCCGGACGAGATCCGCCTGGACACGTTCCGGACCCGGGGCGACCGCCGGTCAGGACGCTAGGAAGCCCCCGTCCACACCGATCACCTGTCCGGTGACGTAGCGCGATGCGGGCGAGGCGAGGAAGACGAACAGACCCGCGAGATCTTCCGGAACCCCCAGCCGGCCGATCGCGGTGCGGCGAAGGATCCCGTCGTAGAGCTGCGGCTGGGTCTGGATGAGATGCCGGTTGAGGTCGGTCTCGATCACCGTCGGCGCAATGGTGTTGACCGTAATCCCGTGCTCTCCGAGTTCGAAGGCTAGGACCTTGGCAAGGCTCGCCACACCCGCCTTGGAGACGCAATAGGCGCTGCGGTTCGCTACCCCTCGGACCGACAGTATCGAGCCCGTCATGATGATCGAGCCGGCTGATTGCGCGACCATCGCTGGGATAACCGCGCGGCAGCACTCGGCGACCGCCATCAAGTTCACGTCGATCACCCGGCGCCATTCCTCCGGGGTGGAGTCCATGAACGATTTCGGCAGCATGATGCCGGCGTTGTTGACCAGCGTGTCGATCCGTCCGAAGCGGGCGAGCGTCTGTTCGGCCATCGCCTGCGGGCCTCCGGCCTCGGAGACGTCAGCCACGACGATCTCCACCTCGGCGCCGCGCGCGCGTACCGCCGCGGCCGTCGCCTCGAGCTTGGCACGATCCCGGCCGGCCGCCGCCACACGAGCGCCGGCCTCGGCGAAGGCGCAGCAGGCGAGACGTCCGATGCCGCCGCTCGCGCCTGTCACAAGTGCCACCTGGCCGTCGAGGCGCATCGACGGCAGGCTGCTCCCGGACGCGTTTTGTTCAGTCGACATAATGTCTGTTTCCTACATCGCCATCTGGCCGCCATCGACCATCAGCGAATGCCCTGTGATCATCCGCGCGTCGCGCGAGGCGAGGAAGGCGAATGCGGCCGCCGTGTCTTCCGGCTCCGGCATCCGGCCGAGCGGGATGGTGGCGCGGAAGCGGTTCATGGCCTCCTCCGCATTGTCTGCCATCGCCGGCAGGAAATCCTTGAGCAGCGGCGTGTCGGTCACGGTCGGACAGACTGCGTTGACGCGGATGCCGAATGGCGCGAGTTCCAGCGCCAACCCGCGCACCAGCCCGACAACGCCGTGCTTGGAGGCGGTATAGGCGCTGAAGTTGGGCTTCGCCTTCATCCCCTGCAACGAGGCGGTGAACAGGATCGAGACGCGAAGCGGATGCGTCTTCGCCTGCTCCTTCAGGATCGGCAGCGCCTCCTGCGCCACCTTGAACTGGGCGACGAGATTGTTGCCGATCACCCGCTCGAGCGCTGCATCGTCGGCGGAGTCGATCGGGCCGGCGAAGGAGACCCCGGCGTTCGCCACCACCACGTCGAGCCCGCCGAAGCCGTCCACTGCGCTGGTCACGGCGGCGCGGATCTGGGCGCGATCGTTGTGGTCGAGACGGCGGAACAGCGCCCGCTCGCCGAGCTGTTCGGCCAGCGCCGTTCCCGCCGCCTCGTTCAGGTCGGCGATCACGACGTTGGCGCCATCGGCGACGAAGCGTTCGGCCGTCGCCTTGCCGAGGCCGGAGGCACCGCCCGTAACCAGCGCCGTCATACCATCGAGACGGCCGCTCATTCTGCGATCTCCCGCGCGCCGCTGCGCCGTTCGTCGGGAACGTCGCCGACTGACATCGCCGCCAGTTCCTCGATCCACTCCGCCAGCCGCGTGATCTGCATCGCCTGGCCTGTCAGCAACTGGTCGGCCGCCGCTATCGCCGCCGCGTCCTGCCTGATCCGCCGCGCCGCGGCGACGATCTCCCGCGCTTCCATTGCCATTTCCTCCAGTGGCTGTCGTCCGCCGGTTCTTTTTTTGGGCCAGCTAAGGGTCCTGCTTTGCGAACTGCCGGTATCCTTCCTGGCGCTCGTCGCGCCAGCGCCGCGCCTTGTAGGCAAAATTCGGCAGGTCTTCCCGATTTGCCGTACGGATCTTCATGCGGATGTTGGTCCTCTCCTTGATCCGCTCGGCCATCGCCGCGAGCAGCCGGTCCCGCTCGTCGGCTACGAGGGCCTGTCCCTGTGGTGTCAACGCAACCGTCATCTCGACCTCGGTGCGGCCCGCCTCGTCGACGAAGACCCGGCCGGAATACTCCTCGACCTCGGGGAACGCGAAGACGGCGGCATCGATCGCCGACGGCCAGACATTGTTGCCGCGGATCTTCATCATGTCGTCGTAGCGGCCGATGGTGCCGGTCTCGACGCCGTTCCACGGGCGCCCGCACGAACACGCCGTCCAGGGCATGAAGCGGGCCTTGTCGCGGCTCGAGAACCGCAGCACCGGCGAGCCGACGATATCGAGGTTGGTGATGATCATCTCGCCGTCGGCACCCGGCTCCCCCGGTTTGCCGGTGTCGGGATCGATGATCTCGACCAGCGTGTGCCACTCGAAGGCGTGCATGATGCCGCGATTGCCGTTCGCATCGATCACGCCATGCTCGCAGGTGACATGCGAGAAGCCCGCGGCCTGTGTCGAGCCGTAGCCCTCGTGGATGTCGGCGCCCCAGAACGCCTTCATCCGCTGCGCCCATTCGACCGAGTAGGCCTCGGCCACGATGAAGATCGTCTTCAGCTCCGGAAACGCCTCGCGCGGGTCGATCCCCGCCCGGCGCAATCCCTCTGCCAGCGTCATCACATAGTTGGTCGAGGCGTAGATGAAGTTGACGTTCGGAAAACGCCGCATCATCGCGATCTTCGCGTCGGTGGTCATCGCGCCGCCGACGTGGATCGCCGCCGCACCCGCGATGCGCAATCCATCCGGCGGCCCCCATCCGCCCGTCGTCAGTCCGCCGGCCGGCACGCAATTCATGCCGAAATGACCAGGTCTGAGGCCGGCCATGAACCAGGGCAGGCAGTGCAGGAAGCCCTGCACCACCACGTCGGCATAGGTGCGGCCATAGACCTCCTGTCCCTGGCCGGATGTGCCGCCGGTCATGTTGACCAGCGCCACCTCATCATGCGGGACACCGACCCGCGTGCCGAACGGCGGCGACGCCTCCTGATCGGCGAGGAACTCCGCCTTGGTCGACAGCGGCACCAGGTCGCGGAACGCCTGCATTGACGTGATGCGATCGGGTTGCGCTGCCGCGGCAGCCAGCTTGGCGCGATAGAACGGGTTGGTGTGGTAGAGCCGGTCGAGCTGGCGCTGCAGCTTTGCGAATTGCAGCCGCTCCAGATCCTCCCGCGACAGCCGCCCCATTCGGTCGAGGATGCCGGATGCCCTGGCGACGGAGAGGTCGGACGGGTTCATTGCTCGCTCCCTGCGCGTCAATCCGCCACCGGCCTGAAGGCATGGAGCTGCCGGTTGTTGCCGGAGCGGCGGAACAGCACTTCGACGGCCATGCCATCCCGCACAATCTCCGGCGAAATCTCGACGAGATTGGAGGCGATGCGGACCCCTTCATCGAGGTCGATCAGTGCGACGACATATGGAATTTCGTCGGCGAACATTTCGCGCGGAATCGGGTGGCGGACCACGATCCAGCTGCAAACGCGGCCACGGCCGGAGACCTCAGCCCAATCCGCCTCGCGCGAGAGGCAATGTGGGCAGACCTCGCCGGGCGGAAAGCGATGGCGCGCGCAGGAGGAGCACCGCTGCACCAGCAGCTTGCCCTGGTTCACCCCCTCCCAGAACGGAGCCGAGTCGGGATCGGGCTCGGGTACCGGCCGGAGCGAGTTCAGCATTTCGATCATCAGGCGGCCCTCAGCACGAGCGCGCTGCCGCAGGTCATCGCGCCGGCGGTGGTCACCGCGATCCTTGCGTCGGCGAGCTGCCGCGGACCCGCCTCGCCACGCAATTGTTCGACGGCTTCATAAACATGGTTGACGCCATGGATATAGGCCTCCGAGAGTAGTCCGCCGTGGGTGTTTACAGGGAGTTCGCCATCGCGGCGAATGTTGCCGTCCTCGACAAAGCCTGCCGCCTCACCCGGCTCACAGAAGCCGAGACCCTCCAGTGCCATCAGCACCGAATAGGTGAAGCAGTCATAGATCTCGGCGAAGTCGACATCCTTCGGACCGACGCCGGCCTTGCTCCACAGCTCGTCGCGGATATAGGGCAGGAAGTTGTGTGAATGATCCGGCCAGCGCATGGCATCGAAGAGGTCGTCGCCCTGCGATGGGCCGCCGCCATAGGCGCCGCCCATGACCAGCACCGGCGGCTTCTTGAGGTCGCGGGCGCGCTCGGCTGTGGTGACCAGGATGGCGCAGGCGCCGTCCGTCTCCAGGCAGATGTCGTACATCCTGAACGGATCGACGATCGGCCGCGAGGTCTGGTGCTGCTCCAGCGTCAGCGGCTCCCGCATAATGGCGCGAGGATTGTCAAATGCGTTGGCGCGGATGTCGACGGCAACGCGGCCGAGCTGCTCGCTGGTGGTGCCGTAGCGGATCATGTGCCGGCGGCACCACATCGCCATCGCCTGCGGATAGGTGATCCAGCCGAACGGCGCGGTGAACTGCGAGACGCCGCGCGCCACCATGTCGCGCCCGCCGCCGAGCCGGAAGCCGGAGCGGCCATTCATCGCCCGGAAGCACAGCACGTTGGTCGCCAGACCTGCCTCGATCGCCGCCATGGCGGCGAGAATGATCAGGTTGGCGCCGTTGCCGCCCGCCTCGTAGTCGACGCAGTGATGCGCCGCGGGAATTCCCATGGAGCTGGCGACCGCCATTGCTGGGGCGGAATCCTTGAACTGGAAGCTGACGATGCCGTCGACGGCCTCTTTCGGCAGGCCGGCATCCACCAGCGCCACCTCACAGGCTTCCACCGCCTGAGCCAGCACTGTGCGGCCCGACGCCTTGCGGTACTCAGTCGCACCGATGCCCGCCAGCGCATACTTGTCACGCAACGCCCACATACCCGTCATTTCTCCTCGGTGAGGTTCGGCCGCTGCCCGAGTGTGCGGCTGAACTCCGGCGCCCGCTTGTCGCGGAACGCCATCAGCCCCTCCGTCGCATCTCGGTCGCCGGTCGCGTAGTCGTGGACCACATCGATCTCGAAACGTAGCGCCTGCTCGTAGGACATCTCGAGCCCACGATTGACGAGGCGCTTGGCGGTCGAGAGTCCGCGGGCGCTGTGCGCCAGCAGCCGGTCGACCTGCGCGGTCACGGTCCGTGCGAGGTCGCCCTCAGGAGCGACGGAGCAGACGAGGCCGATGCGCTCGGCCTCGGCCGCGTCGATCAGCCGGCCACTGAAGATCAGTTCGCGTGCCCGCATCGCACCGATCGCCCGCGGCAGGCGCTGCGAGCCTCCGGCACCCGGAAGCTGGCCGAAGTTGAGATGGCCGTCGCCGATCCGCGCGTCGGAAGCCGCGATCGCCAGGTCGCAGGCGAGCAAGAGCTCCAGCCCGCCGGCGACGCAGACGCCGTTGACGGCTGCGATGTAGATTTTCGCCGAACGCTCGATGTCGACGAGGAGCCGGAAGAAGTCCTCCAGGAACGCCGCGAAGGCCTCGCGATCCCGATAGAGCGTCACGTATCCGTCGAGATCGCCCCCGGCGGAGAAGGCCCGCCCGTCGCCGGTGACCACCACGACACGTACGTCGTTCCGGCTCTCGAGCCAGTCGACGGCCTCGCGCAGCGCCCGCACCGTCGCCTTGTCGAGCGGGTTCAGCTTATCGGCGCGGTCGACCACGATGTCGGCCCGTCCAGCGCCGACCGTGACCCGCAGATTGTCGAATGCGGGAGGAGCCGTTTCCACCTTACACCTGACTCGGTTCGAGTTCTTGCCGCGACTATATGTGCGAATGAACAGTCGTTCAATATTCTCCTTGAGGCGCGTCACCGACCTTGCCTGCACCGGCGTGCTCTCAGGATGGCGTTCGGACGAAGACAGGCACTAGGCGGGATCAGGAGGCGGCGGCGACGAACAGGCCCGCGCAAGCCGCCAGCGCCAGCCCAATTCCAACGAAGGCCAGTCCGCGGCGTCGGTCCTGGCGAGATGTTGCTCCGGCAGCGTAGTCGAACCGTTCGTAGACAATGCGGTTCATCGGGATTCCAAGATCCAGCAGCGCGTCGCTCACCGCGGCGACCATCGGCCCCGGACCGCAGATCAGCGCGACGGACCGGGCCGGATCGAGTCCGTCTAGCAATGCGGACAGGCGCTCGTGGTCGAGGCGGCCAACCGCGCCCTGCCAGTCCTCATCACTCTCCTCGCTCACCAGCATCGCCCGCAGGTCGAGCCGCGCCTTCGCGGCCTCGATCTCCTCCATGCAGGCGAAATTGGCCGGCGTGCCCGCTGCATAGGCCAGTCCCACTGGCCGGGTGTCACCGCGCACGAGGAGATCACGTAACAGTCCCATGATCGGGCCGATGCCGGCGCCGCCTGCAATCATCAGGATGCCGTCGCAGTCGCGCCCCTCAAGCACGAAATCCCCGTAGGGTCCGTCGATGCCGATCGCGGTGCCGGGCGGCAGCGTCCCGATGCTGCGCGTGAAGTCACCGACTTCCTTGATGATGAGGCTGATTCCCGGTCGCAGAGGGCTGTCGGCGATCGAAAATGGATGATCGAACAGGGGAAACCGGCGAGTACCCTCGCTCATCCAGACGAACTGGCCGGCACGGTAGCGGAGCGACGGCGTGCCGGACTCGGGCCGGATGTCGAGTTCCCATAGCCGATCAGCACGCCTGGTCACCGAGGCGAGGCGCCAACGGCGGCGGTGCAGCAGCAGCCAGCGGACGCCGTAAAGGGTTCCGATTGCCGCCGCGACCGCAACTCCGGCGATCAACCACAGTCCCTGCAACGAACCCTGCGCGCTGAACCGGCCCACCGCAACGGCATGGTGCAGTCCCGCTCCGATCGCGACCATGGCGAGGATGACATGCGAGGCGCGCCAGATCTCGTAGCGCCAGGGCAGCCGCTCCCGGAATGCCGAGGTCAGGACGAGCACGCCCAAGGCGGCGATCGCCACGACGCCGCTGCGATAGTGCGGCAGGGTCAGGTAGGTGACGAGCCGCTCGAAGCCGAGATCGGGGTCCTCGAGTGTTGTCGGCGTCACATAGAGGATCGGGTGGAGGAGCAACGCGATCAGGACCCACCAGGCCGACACCTTGTGGAAGGCCATGATCTTGTCGATGCCGAGATGACCGGAAATCAGCTCGAACCGGCCAGACGTGACAAATTGCACCGCCAACGCCGCGAGCCCTGACAGGCCGAGGGCGGCCCCGGCGGTCTCCCATCGATCGGCCGGCGCTACCCGGAGCCCGACTGCGAGCATCAAAGGGAGCGAGCAGAACGCCACGTAGAGGGCAGCCAGCGCCGGGCCCGGGAGGCGGGTCGGACGGGTCGTGGCGATCGATGCCCCGGCGGTTGCGTCCGTCGTCATCGCGAGTGAGGGTACATGCTATCGAAGGCTCTGTTGAGAGTTTTCGGGTTCCATGGGTCGATCACGCGCCGATCGTCAGAGCTTTGCGGAAGAGCTTGTAGATCGGATGATGGCATCTGGGAGGAGACATGCCGATCTTGACCGCAATCGCGCGCGCGATCGCAGCCGCGACATTCTGTCTCACCGTTCCCGCATCCGCTGATGATCAGGCCCATCTTTCCCGACTGATCGAGGCATGGCTGGGATCACCACACGGCAACTATCACTCTCCCGCCTTCACCTACTGGAACAAGGATGGCGAGGTGCCGGTGGCTTGCGCCGCATGCCATTCGCAGCCGGGCTTTGTCGACTTCCTCGGCGCCGACGGAAGCGCGCCGGGCGTTGTCGACCGTCCGGCGGCGATCAACGCCCCGATCGGCTGCGCGTCATGCCACTCCGCCCAGGCACATGCCCTGAGCACGGTGCGGTTCCCCTCAGGCACCATCGTCCACGGTCTTGGGTCGTCCGCCGTCTGTACCGTCTGCCACCAAGGCCGGCAATCGGGCGACGCGGTCGCCGCGGCGACCGGCGGACTTGCCGAAGACGCGGTCTCGACTGATCTGACCTTCCTCAATGTGCATTATGGGGTGGCGGCCGCGGTGATGCACGGCTCGGACGTGCGGGGTGGCTACCACTACCCGGGCCTGGACTATGCGGGTCGCTTCGCCCACGTGCCGAGCGCCAGCACCTGCGCGGCCTGCCATGATGCCCATACCACCGAAGTTGCGACTGACGGTTGTCTCTCGTGCCACCGCGGCGTCGGGTCGATCCGCGACATTCGCACCCGGCATGCCGACTTCGACGGTGATGGCGACAGGGCGGGTGGCATCCACGCCGAGATCCTTGGACTGGCCGCACGACTCTATGAGGCGATCGCTCTGTATGCGGAGGATGTTAGCGGCGCGCCGATCGGCTATGCGGACAGGTTTCCCTACTTCTTCCGGGACAGTGACGGTGACGGCAGGATCGACGAGGCCGAGGCGGTTCCCGCCAATCGCTACGATCGATGGACACCGCGTCTGCTGAAGGCTGCCTACAATTACCAGGTCGCGCGGAAGGACCCGGGCGGCTATGTCCACAATCCAACCTATCTGCTGCAGATCCTGCACGACAGCCTGGCGAGCCTCGCCGAGCGCCTCCCGATCGAGACTGCCGGCATGACCCGCCCCTGAGCGATATCGAACGGGCGACGGCGGGTTCAGCGGGAACCGCCGCAGGCCTGACCGGGCGGGGGAGTCAGTCAGAAGCCTGGAGACGTGCCCGGTCGATCGTCAGCAGGACGCTCAGACCCTCCGAACGCCAGATGCGCTCGATTCGCCCACCGAGTTGCCGCTCTACCGTAAGTCGACTGAGATGCGTCCCAAAGCCCTCGTGCTCGGGCGGTGTCAGCCCGGAGGTGGACGTCTGCTCGGTCCAGCGCACCAGGACGTGATCGGTCCGCTCCGTGCACTCGCAGACGACCCGGCCGGTTTCGTCGCGCAAAGCACCGTGCTTGGCGGCGTTCGTCACCAGTTCGTTCATCACGAGCGCCATTGGTGTCACCAGCTGTGGCGGAAGCATGAGGTCCTGGCCCTGAACGGCCACCTGATCCTGATCTTCCCCCAGCGTGGGAGCCAGCAGCACACGCAGCAGCGCGCGGAAAGTCGTTCCGGCGGCGCCGTCGGCCGCAGCCGCGTCGCCGCTGGGCACAGTCAGGGCATGCGCCTCGGACAGGGCGACAAGCCGACCCCGCACCATGGCCGCCAGTTCCTGCGGAGTCGCGGCTCGCGTTGCACAAAGCCCGACGAGTCCACTTACCAGGGCGAATACATTCTTGATGCGGTGCTGCATTTCGCCCAGCAGCAACCGCCGCGCCTCTTCCGCACGATGCTGCTCGGTGACGTCGCGTGCAATCTTCGAGGCACCGATGATCACCCCCCGCTCGTCCCGCATCGGCGAGACGGTGAGCGAGATGTGGATGAGCTCGCCGTCCTTGCGGCGGCGGATGGTCTCGTAGTGGCTAACTGGCTCACCACGGCGGATCCGGGCCAGGATCTCCGGTTCCTCGTCGTGCCGTTCCTCGGGAATCAGCATCGTAACGGAGCGGCCGATTACTTCATCGGCAGTGTAGCCGAAGATGCGCTGGGCGCCTCGGTTCCAGCTCTTGATGATTCCGTTGAGGTCCTTGGTGAGGATCGCGTCGTCCGACCATTCGACTATGGCCGCAAGATGGGCCTGAACATCGTCGACAGATGTCGGCACCACTCTCGTGTGTGTCATGGAATCGCCGCCCGCCACCATGTCGGGCCGACCAATCGTCATCTTACGGGGACTCCCCAAAAGTCACCTGCATCCAGTCATAGACGACAAACCATGACCCCGCGCAAGCAAAAGGTGCTTGCCGTTGGGGCACATGGCACCGGCCCACAGAGCGACAGACACGACAAGGCGTCCACGCAACGGGCTCAGGGAGGGGCGAGAAGAGAATGAAGGTTACAAGATGACATCGATCCTGTCCTTGGCAGGCCTGGCGACGATCTACTTTCCCGCGCCTTAGGACGCAGTATCATCGACGCTGGAACGTTTGACGGCCGAGTTCGGGATGGGATCGGGTCTGTTTCGCTCCGCAATAGTCACCAAGCCGGCCAAGGACAGGATTGTGCGAAGAGGAGATTGGATGAAGCGACTTGGTCCGTCGGATGGACATTGATTAATGAGAGCGATCAAGCCGATCGAGCTATTAGTACTGGTAAGCTCCACGCGTCACCGCGCTTCCACATCCAGCCTATCAACGTGGTCGTCTTCCACGGCTCTCAAGGGAGAACTCGTTTCGAGGGGGGTTTCCCGCTTAGATGCCTTCAGCGGTTATCCCGACCGTACTTAGCTAACCTGCAATGCAGCTGGCGCCACAACAGGTCCACCAGAGGTACGTCCACCCCGGTCCTCTCGTACTAAGGGCAGATCCTCTCAATTCTCCTACACCCACGGCAGATAGGGACCGAACTGTCTCACGACGTTCTGAACCCAACTCACGTACCGCTTTAAATGGCGAACAGCCATA
>JAEYRQ010000593.1 GCA_023435545.1 Pseudomonadota bacterium
AGCACATACAGCTCGGCTGAATCCGCGCGGCTCGCAGGCGGCTTAACGTGGCGCACGGTCGCAAAGTCGCGCTTCATGTCGGCGAGCAGCGCACCTTCGGTGCCGCCGCGCAGCACCTTGGCGAGGAACGCGCCGCCGGGCGCCAGCACCTGGCGGGCGAAATCGAGCGCGGTCTCGCACAGCGACATGATGCGCATGTGGTCGGTCTGGCGATGGCCGGTCGTCGCAGGGGCCATGTCGGACAGCACGACGTCTGCCGCACCGCCGAGTGCGGCCTTCAGCCTGTCGGGAGCCGTCTCGTCGAGAAAGTCGAGGTGCAACACGTCGACGCCGGGGATCGAATCCATTTCCAGGATATCGATCGCCACCACCCTGCCCTTGCCGGCGACGGAGCCGACGCGTGCCGCGGCCACCTGCGACCAGCCGCCGGGTGCCGCACCCAGGTCGACGACACGACCGCCAGGTTTCAGCAGATGGAAGCGATCGTCCAGTTCGATGAGCTTAAAGGCCGCGCGAGACCGGTAGCCCTCGGCACGGGCCTTCTCGACATAAGGGTCGTTGAGCTGGCGCTCGAGCCAGCGCTTGGATGAGGTGGTGCGCCGCTTTGCCGTCTTCACCCGGACCTTGAGGCGCCCCTCGCGGCCGGAGCCGCCGCGCGTCACGGGCGGCCCTCCCGTGGCGCACCGTGGAAGGCGCGCCCCCCGTGCGGACGACCGCGATAGCCACGCCCGCGGCGGAAGCGGCGCCAGACGCCGTCGTCGGTCATCAGCGTGATCAGTATGCCCTCGCGCAGGCCGCGGTCGGCAACCCGCACGCGCTCGCACGGCCAGCGCCGACGGATCGCCTCGAAGATCGCGCATCCCGCCAGCACGAGATCCGCCCGGTCGGCGCCGATGCAGGGATTGCCGACGCGCTCCCGGTAGCTCATCGCCAGCAACCGGTCGGTGACCGAGATGACGTCGTGCCGCTGCATCCACGACCCGTCGACGCGGCGCCGGTCGTAACGATCGAGCCCCAGATGGACGCCGCAGATCGTGGTGACGGTGCCCGACGTTCCGAGCAGGTGCACCGCCTCGTGGTCGAAACGGGAATGGCGCGCGACGCGCTCCCCGAACGGTGTCAGCGCCTCATGCACATACTGAACCATCGCCTCGAAGGTCGTCCGGTCGACCTCCACGCCCCCGAACCGCTCCGACAGGGTAACGACGCCGATCGGCAGCGACGTCCACTCCGCGACATGGCGCTGCACGGCGAAGGGGCTGCCGAAGCCGCCCTCCCCCGATTGCAGCAGGACGAGTTCGGTCGACCCCCCGCCGATATCGAAGACGATGACGCTGCGGGCGGCCGGATCGACCAGAGAGGCGCAACCTGACACCGCCAGGCGGGCCTCGGTTTCCCGGTTGACAATCTCGAGTTCGAGCCCGGTCGTCGCGCGCACCCGCTCCAGGAACTCCTCCCCGTTCTCGGCGATGCGGCAAGCCTCCGTGGCGATCAGCCTGTGGCGCGTCACACCGCGCGCGGCCATCTTGTCTCGGCAGACGCCGAGCGCATCCACCGCTCGGCGCATGGCGTCGTCCGCCAGCCGTCCGCTGCGGCTGATCCCTTCGCCCAGCCGCACGATGCGCGAGAACGCATCAACCACGCGGAAGGCACGCCTCGTCGGCTCGGCAACGAGGAGCCTGCAATTGTTGGTGCCAAGATCGAGCGCGGCGTAGATCTCGCCGCTCTGGGCATCGCCTTTCGAGCGCCGGGCGTTCCGGCCGCCTGCAGGAGTGCCTGTCATCGGGCCGCGCGCGACTACGTCGGCACCGCCGCCGTTGCTGTCCAATGTCCCGGTCCCGTGTCGCCGCAGGTCGCGCAGAGATCCGCGCGCCCGGTGCGGTCTGATGTCTCAGTTGCACACAGGTTAGCAAGCCGGGCGCCAACCGCAAAGTGCCCCCGCGCTCAGGTGTCGCAGCAGCTGCCGATATACTTGACCAAAAAAGTCATATTTGATGCGGTCAACGCAACCCGTTCAACACGTGGAGACCTGGAATGCGCGCCGTTTGCCTTGCCCTGATTGCCTTGCCCATGGCCAGTCCGGCGTCGGCCGGAGAATTCTGCTTCGTCCCCTATTCCGAGTTCGAGGACGCCGTGCCGCATGTCGACATCGCCACCTGCCCGGGAGCGGAGATGGAGGCCGAAGCAGGCTTCTGCCGTCTGGCGATCACCGGCAACGTCGTGCATGTCTACCAGTTTCGCAACACCGACGGCGATGCCTGCCTGGAGCAGGTTGAGAGCTTGCCATTTGCCCAATTCGCCGAGCGCCATGGAACGCGCTACGTCGTGGACTAGGGACTGCGTCGCGCTTCGACGGCGTGCCGACAGGCAACGGCCGCGGGTTCGGACGGCTCACCCCGAAGACGACTACAGCAATCCGACCGGGATCTTGAGATAGATCCTGCCGTTATCCTCCGGTTCCGGCAGACGCCCGCCGCGCATGTTCACCTGCAACGCGTGCAGGATCAGCTTCGGCATCGGCAGCCTGCGGTCGCGAGCCTGCCGGCGGGCGACGAAGGTAACCTCGTCGGGATCGTCCTTCAGATGGACGTTGTGGCGCTTCTGCTCGCCGACGGTGGATTCGAAGGCGAGCGGGCGCCCATCCGGCAGATAGTCGTGGCCGGTGAAAAGCCGTGTCGCGTCGGGGAGCGCCAGGATCGCCTTGATAGACCGGTAGAGCACGGCCGCGTCGCCGCCCGGAAAGTCCGCCCTGGCGGTGCCGAAATCGGGCTGAAAGAGGGTGTCGTGCACGAAGGCGGCATCGCCGATCACATAGGTGATGGAGGCAAGCGTATGGCCCGGCGAAAACATCACCCGCGCCTCGATCTCCCCGACCTTGAACGTGTCTCCATCGGCGAACAGCCTGTCCCACTGCGAGCCGTCGGCGGGGAAATCCGGAAGGTTGTAAAAGCCTTTCCACAGCTTCTGCACGTCGACGACATGCTCACCTATGGCCGTCGGCGCACCGAGCTGCTCCTTCAGATAGGCGGCCGCCGAAAAGTGATCAGCATGGGGATGGGTGTCGAGGATCCAATCAACCGTCAGTCCGCGCCGCTCGATCTCCGCGAGCATGGCGTCAGCGGATGCGGTGGAGACCCGGCCGGCCCGCTCGTCGTAATCCAGGACGGGATCGATGATCGCCGCGCGCGACGTGGCGGGATCCGCAACCAGATAGGCGATGGAGAATGTCGGCTCGTGAAAGAAGCCGGTCACGTCTGGTCTGCTGGTCGTCATGTTGTTCGCCTCGCCGCACGTCTGGACGGATGGCGGGACTAATATCCGCCAGGTCCGACGCCTGACGCCGCAGCACACCGCACCGCCGCTCCGCCTAGCATTCCCCACGCACCCGTTCAATGAGGCGCGCACCGCCTGTTGACGGGCGGCGCGAATCGGTGGACGCCAAGGTCGTCGAACCGGGGGGTTGAGAAAGCCGGAGAGGTGGGCTATCTGAACGCTCATCCCCGCTGGGGGATAGTTTAACGGTAGAACCGCGGACTCTGACTCCGCTAGTCCTGGTTCGAATCCAGGTCCCCCAGCCAAATAAATCAAGCACTTAGCCCGCTCCGGCGGGCTTTTTCATGTGACAGGATCCGCGGTGCCGGCGATCCGCGCCGCCCGAGCCAGCGCGAGCTCCCTCACGAGGTCGACATCGGACGCCGCGATGCCGTGACCTCGGAGGTGCCGGACGTCGACTAGCTGCCGAAGATGTCCGTGGTGATGCCCGCGTACCAGCCGAGCGATTCCTCGTAGGTGGTCTTGCGTAGGGTGGCATCCTCGCCGGTCTGGCT
>JAEYRQ010000278.1 GCA_023435545.1 Pseudomonadota bacterium
GTGGCGAGGGCCGGGCGATCGAACGAGGGGCCGGCCCGCATCTCGCGCTCGGCCTATGTCCACATGTTCGGACCGACGGTCGGCGACAAGGTGCGGCTTGCGGATACCGATCTCTTCATCGAGGTCGAGAAGGACCACACCACCTATGGCGAGGAGGTGAAGTTCGGCGGCGGCAAGGTGATCCGCGACGGCATGGGCCAGAGCCAGGCGACACGCGCCGCCGGGGCCGTCGACACTGTGATCACCAACGCGCTGATCCTCGACCACTGGGGGATCGTCAAGGCGGACGTGGGCCTCAAGGACGGCCGCATCGTCGGCCTCGGCAAGGCCGGCAACCCGGACATCCAGCCCGGCGTCGACATCGTCATCGGCCCCGGAACCGAGGCGATCGCCGGTGAGGGCAAGATCCTCACCGCTGGCGGCTTCGACTCCCACATCCACTTCATCTGCCCGCAGCAGGTCGACGAGGCGCTGATGTCGGGCGTCACCACCATGCTCGGCGGCGGCACCGGCCCGGCGCACGGCACGCTGGCGACCACCTGCACGCCCGGCCCCTGGCACATCGCCCGGATGATCGAGGCCTGCGACGGCCTGCCGATGAACATCGGCCTCTCGGGCAAGGGCAACGCGTCGAAGCCGGACGCGCTGGTCGAGATGGTGCTCGGCGGCGCCTGTTCGCTGAAGCTGCATGAGGACTGGGGAACCACGCCCGCAGCGATCGACTGCTGCCTCTCGGTCGCCGATGATCTCGACGTGCAGGTGATGATCCACACCGACACGCTGAACGAGTCAGGCTTCGTCGAGAACACGGTCAAGGCGATCGGTGGCCGCACCATCCACGCCTTCCACACCGAGGGCGCCGGCGGCGGCCACGCCCCCGACATCATCAAGGTCTGCGGGCTGACGAATGTCATTCCGTCCTCGACCAACCCGACCAGGCCCTACACCGCCAACACGGTGGACGAGCATCTCGACATGCTGATGGTCTGCCACCACCTCGACCCGGAGATCCCCGAGGACGTCGCCTTCGCCGAGAGCCGGATCCGCAAGGAGACGATCGCCGCCGAGGACATCCTGCACGACCTCGGCGCCTTCTCGATCATCGCCTCCGACAGCCAGGCGATGGGCCGTGTCGGCGAAGTCGTGATCCGCACGTGGCAGACCGCCCACAAGATGAAGGTGCAGCGCGGCCGCCTGCCCGAGGAACGCGGCGACAACGACAATGTCCGGGCGAAGCGCTATGTCGCCAAGTATACGATCAACCCGGCAATCGCCCACGGCATGTCGGCGCATATCGGCTCGGTGGAGGTGGGAAAGCGCGCCGATCTCGCGCTGTGGTCGCCGGCTTTCTTCGGGGAGAAGCCGGAACTGGTGCTGATCGGCGGCATGATCGCGGCCGCCCCGATGGGCGCTCCCAACGCCTCGATCCCGACACCCGAGCCGGTCCACTACCGCCCGATGTTCGGCGCCTATGGCCGGGCGCTGACGCAGACCTCCGTCACCTTCGTCTCGAAGGCTTCGCTCGATGCCGGCCTCGCCGGACGGCTCGGCATCGCCAAGGCGCTGGTCGCGGTGGAGAACACCCGCGGCGGCATCTCAAAGGCGAGCATGGTGCATAATTCCGCAACGCCGCTCATCGAGGTCGATCCGGAGACCTACGAGGTCCGCGCCGACGGCGAACTGTTGACCTGCGAGCCGGCGCACGAGCTGCCGATGGCGCAGCGCTATTTCATGTTCTGAAGCGAGGGAGGCGGCTGATGATTCGCGCGCTGAAGGTGCTGCCAAGAGGATCGTTTCAGGCTGCGGTCGATTCGATCACGCTCGATTCGGAGGCCCGATACCGGCGCCGAATTACCCTGACGGGCGACAAGGGCACCGAGTTCCTACTCGACCTGCCCGAGGCTGCCGTGATCGGCGACGGCGACGGCCTCGAACTCGAGGACGGCCGCGTCGTCATCGTCCGGGCCGCGGCCGAGGCGCTGACCGAGGTCACGGCGGCCACGCCGCACCAGCTTCTCAAGCTCGCCTGGCACATCGGCAACCGGCACATCCCCGCCGAGATCCAGCCGAACCGAATCCTGATCCGGCCCGATCATGTCATCGCCGAGATGCTGGAGGGCCTGGGGGCGAGCGTTCGCGACGTGCGCGGACCCTTTGCGCCGGAAGGCGGCGCCTATGCGCATCAGCACCCGATGGGAGACGGCGACGGGGATGGCTGAGGCGGAGTTGGCAGGGCCGGGGTCGGTTTCCGGGGCCGATCCGGCGGCGCTCTACCGGCTGATGGCGTGGCTGTCGCCGTCCTATCCCGTCGGCGCCTTCACCCACAGCCACGGCCTCGAGTGGGAGATCGAGGCGGGAACCGTCTCCGATGCGGAGGGGCTGTGCGCCTGGATCGGCGAGATCCTCTGCCACGGCGCGGGGCGGCAGGATGCAATCCTCATGGCGGCGACCTGGCGCGCGGCACGCGCCGGCGATGCGGCCCGGCTGGAGACGGTTGCCGAACTCGCCGCGGCGCTTGCCCCCTCGCGAGAGCGACGCACCGAGACCATGTCGCAGGGCCGCGCCTTCACACTCGCCACCGAGGCCGCGTGGCCGGCGGGTGCTGGCGGGGATCCGGCTGACCTTGCCTATCCGGTTGCGGTCGGCCTCGCCGCCGCGCGCCACGCCGTGCCGCTCGAGCCGGCGCTTATCGCCTACCTGCACGCCTTTGCCGCCAATCTCGTCTCGGCCGGCGTCAGGCTTGTCCCGCTCGGCCAGACCGACGGCCAGCGAGCCATCGCCCGGCTCGAACCCGTCGTCGCCGCCGTCGCCGCCGAGGCACTGACGGCGAGCCTCGACGATCTCGGCGGCTGCGTGCTGCTCGCCGACATCGCCTCCATGCGCCACGAGACCCAGTACACGAGGCTGTTCAGGACATGACGTCATCTCCCCACGGACCGCTCCGGGTCGGCATCGGCGGGCCGGTAGGCTCCGGCAAGACGGCGCTGATGGAAGCGCTGTGCAAGGCGCTGCGCGACACCTACGACATTGCCGCCATCACCAACGACATCTACACCAAGGAGGACGCGCTGATCCTCACCCGCGCCGGCGCGCTGCCCGAGGAGCGCATCATGGGCGTGGAGACCGGCGGCTGCCCGCATACCGCGATCCGCGAGGACGCCTCGATCAATCTCGAGGCGGTGGAGCGCATGTGCCAGCGCTTCCCGGACCTGGAGCTGATCTTCATCGAGTCCGGCGGCGACAACCTCGCCGCCACCTTCAGCCCCGAGCTCAGCGACCTGACGATCTACGTCATCGATGTTGCCGCCGGCGAGAAGATCCCCCGCAAGGGCGGCCCCGGCATCACCCGATCGGACCTCCTGGTGATCAACAAGATCGACCTCGCCCCGCTGGTAGGCGCCTCGCTCGAGGTGATGGAAAGCGACACCAGGCGCATGCGCGGCGAGCGCCCGTTCGTGTTCACGAACCTGAAGACCGGCAAGGGCGTCGACACGATTGCCGCCTTCATCGAGCGCCAGGGCGGGCTCGGCTGAGGGACGGCTTGGCCCGGGGTGGTTCGCAAACGGACTGGCGGCGCACTCCGCCACACCCACCAACGTCATCCCCGCGCAGGCGGGGATCCAGGTCACCTCTCGGCAAGGGTGCGCTGGAGATCGTGGCCAGGACACACCATTGCGCGGGAAACCTCCCTCGCGGCCGATCC
>JAEYRQ010000234.1 GCA_023435545.1 Pseudomonadota bacterium
GGCCATCGCCAATGCAGCTATGGCGACCATCGGGTCGGTGTCCGGGTGCAGGAACTGCCGAACCATCGCGACTGCGCCCGCCATCACCGCCGCGGCACAGACAGGTGGTACCAGCACCCGCAGCAGTTCGGCCCAGCCGATGCCGAGTGTCCTGCGCAGGACCAGGCCGTTGATGCCGGCGAACAGATAGACGCGCGCGACATGGGCGAGCATCACCGCGACGATGCCGTAATGGACCGCCACAAGCACCGTCAGCGCGGTCACAGCCGTCTGGGCGAGCGCCAGGCGGCGGATGATCAGCGTGCGTCCCGCCCCGATCATCGCCGGCGGGAACAGGAAATTCAGCGGCACGGCTGCGGCGCTGAGCGCCAGCAGTGACAATAGCGGGGCGGAGTCCGCCCATTGTGCGCCGGCGGCGAGCCGGATCGCAACGTCGGAGATGAGCCCCATCCCCACGAAGGCAGGCACCGCCACCAGGCTCAGCAACTGCAGATATTGCAGGAAGCTCCTCCCCACCGCCCTCACCTCCCCGCCGTAGGCGGTGAGCGAGGTGATGGCGACCGAACTGACCGGCTGGATAACCAGTTGCTGGGCGAGATCGAACAGCCGCCAGGCTATGCGCAGATAGCCGAGGGCGACGACGCCGAGGAAGTAGCCGACGGCGATGTCGATGATGCGCGGGTTGAGCATGTTGATCAGGTTCGCCACGACGACGTCGAAGCCGACCCGCAGCAATCGCCTGGCATCGGATGCGGAGAACAGGAGGTTCGGCCGCCAGCGGAAGGCGATCATCACCAGCAGCGAATAGGCGGCGGCGAAGGCGAGCTTCTGGGCGACCAGCGCATAGACACCGTAGCCGGCAGCCGCCACCCCGATCGCGGCCACGCCGCTGATCAGCGTTGCGCCGGTGTTGCGCATCGCCAGGCCGCGATAGTCGAACCGTTGGCGAAGCTGGGCCTCGTGCACCTGCCCGATATTCTGCAACAGCGGCACCGGTGCCAGGAACAGCAGCAGCGTGGCCACCTGCGGCTCGCCGAACAGCATCGCGAAGGGCTGTGCCACGGCCGCGATTGCCATCAGAATTGCGAGTCCGATTGCCAGGAGCAGCCAGAACGACGTCGAACAGGCGACGCGACCCATCCGGCCGCGCTGGAGCAGTGCCTCGACCTGCCCGAACCGGCCGGACACCGTCAGCAGGTCGACCAGGGCGGCGGCCAACGCCATAAGCCCGAACTCGGCCGGCGTCAGCACCCGGGCCAGATAGACGAAGACCAGGAAGGCCACGATCTGCTGGCCGCTGTTGCCGGTGACCGTCCACAACGAGGCGCGCACCGCTCGGTGCTTCAGCATCGCCGGATGCTCTTGCAGATCGCGAGGGAGGCGAGTGCCATCGTCATCCGCCGAGCTTGCGGCGCAGGATGCCGGGCGCCAGCAGCAGCAGATCCGGACTGGCGGCAACCCGCGCCAGCGCGCGCAGCAGCCCCCCGTCGGCGCTTGTGCGGATGTCGGCGAGGCGCGCGTAGCGGTCGAGCGCCCGGCGACGCCGCTCCAGGGCCGAGCGCGCGGCCGGCGTCAGCTTCGGACCGTATTCGTCGAGGATCGCGCCGGACATCTCGGCGAGATTGCGCAGCGGCCAGCCGCCAGATCGCGTGAGCGAGGTCTCCCGACGGCGATAAATATAGCCGGCGTAGTCAATGCCGTAGAACGAGGCCGAACGGCAAAGGCATTCCGCATAGAGGTAGAAATCTTCGCCGACCCGGTACTCGGTCCGGTAGCGCAGGCCTTCGCGCTCCAGGAACTCGCGCCGGAACATGGGTTTCAGATAGCCGGGGTTCATCGTCCCGAAGACGCTCGCCTGCTCGAAGAACAGATCCTGGGAGATCGGCACCGGCAGGCTGCCGCGCAGGAATTCGAAGGCGATCGTGTCGCCCTCCCCATCCGGAAAGTCGCGCACATACTGGTTATCGACCACGAGGTCGGCGTCGGTCAGCCGCGCCAGCGCCAGCAGGCGCTCGATCCGGTCGGGCCGATAGAGGTCGTCCGCGTCGAGCAGCGTCACCCATTCGCCCCTGGCCGCCGCCAGCGCAGCGTTGCGGGCTGCGGCCGGACCGGCATTCTCCTCGAGATAGATCGGCGTCAAACGCCGGTCGAGCGCGGCTGCGCTACGGATGACATCCGGTGAGTTGTCGGTTGAGGCATCGTCGATGACGATCACCTCGATGTCGGCGTAGGTCTGGTCCAGTGCCGAAGCGATGGCATCGCCGACATAGTCCTCGCCATTGAAGCAAGGCACGATGATGGAGACGAGCGGCGGCGGGCCGACATGGCTGCCGGCGGCGGCGCTCCGCGCCTCCACGTCTCTTGAGACGGCAATCCGATCATCCCCATTCATCTTGCATCCCCTGCCACCCTCTGATGCCGTTCCTCCGGCTCATCGAACGCGCCTTCGGCGACGAGCCGCAGCTTGGTTTCCTCTGCATCGCTGAACCGCCCGTAGCAGCCGACCTCGATGCCGCTGCGGATCACCCGTGCCGGGTTGCCGGCCACCACGGAGCGCGGCGGCACGTCCCTGGTCACGACGCTGCCCGATCCGATGATCGAGCCATCGCCGATCGTGACGCCCGGCAGGATCATGCTGCGCGCGCCGATGAAGCAGCGCCGGCCAATGCGCGTGTGCAGGTAGAGCCCGCGCGTCATGTCGTGGGCGAGGATCGCGGCTTCGAAGGCGATGTAGGATTCCGCGCCGACATGAATGCCGCGCGGATAGGTCCTGTCGAAGCGGGCACTCAGCGAGAAGGTCGCCGTGGGGTCGATGTCCATTCCCCAGACCCGCGTGTAGACGAGCCATTTCGCCCTCACCAGCGCGCGGCGCAACCACAGGAGCCGGTTCAGGCTACGCATGTTGCTCGACCTCGGCGGTGCGGGCCGGGGCAAACCGCTCGTAGGCGGAGACCAGTTTCTCCGCCTCGCGATCCCAGCTGAAGGCGTGGTCCGCTAGGGCCAATGCGCGGCGCCCGGCCTGCCGTCGATGATCCTCATCCTCGATCAGCGGCAGGCAGGCGCGCGCCAGGCCCTCCGGCGTCGCGTCCTGCGCATACACACCGGCGGAACCGAGCAGGCGCCGCGTTTCCGACAGGGGATAGGCGACGCTCGGGATGCCGAGGGCGGAGTACTCGAACACCTTGTTCATGCTGATCTTGTCGTTGTACGGGTTCATCGGGTCCGGAATGACGCCGATGTCGAAGCTGCTCATCGCCGCCAGCAGCGCATCGCCGCGCAGGTAGCCGGTAAAGGCGATTCGATCTGCAACGCCCAGTTCCTCCGCCAGCACCTTGACGGACGCCAATGCCGGCCCGTCGCCGACGACGACAGCGCGGATCTGCGGATGGCCGAGATCGTCGGCAAGGTGCCGGACACAGCGGACCAGATGATCGACACCGTCCTGGTCGGCGATAACTCCGATGTATCCGAGCACCACCGGTGCGCCCTGGCGGAGTTCGCGATTCGGCGCGACGCGGCGAATGCGGTTTCGGTCAGGGACGCTGTAGACGGTGATGACGTCGTCCGGATGCATGCCGCCGCGACCGATGGCGAGCTGTCGGTAGGTCTCATTGGCCGAGACCACCATGTCGGCGGTGGCGAAGGTCAGTCGCTCAGCGAGCTTCAACACCCGATGGAACATGCCGCGGCGGCCGAACTTTGCCTCGAACAGCTCCGGGCAGACGTCGTGATGATCGAAGACGTAGCGCTTGCCCATCAGCTTGTAGGGAGCCGCGACGAGAAAGATCAGGTCGGGCGGATTGCAGGCCTGGATGACGTCGAAGCCCTTGGTACGCCAGATGCGGAACAGCAGCCTCGCCTGATGGAACAGCGCGGTTCCGTACTCGAGCAGAAACCCCCATTTGCCGGTCGCCTCGAGCGGCAGTGGGTGGCGGTGGATGTCGATGCCGTCGATACGCTCGAAAGTCTTTGGATGCTGGTCGTTGAGTGGACAGATCACCGATACCTGCCAGCCCGCCTCCGACAGGGCGCGCGCCTCCTGCCAGACGCGGCGGTCGAAGGGGACGGGCAGGTTTTCGACGATAATCACGCAAGATTGCATTCTCGGCCTCCAAAGCAGGACAAGTCGAACGAGACGGGGCGCCGGGCTCGAGAGCCGCGGACGCGATGAGGGCAACTCTTTGAATTCAGGTGCTGGCGAGGGCCGGCCGTTCGCCCGCTGTCGCCGGGCGTCAGGCGGTCTTCGCGAGCCTGAGCCGTGCCGGGATATCGACGTCCGGCCGACCGATGCTGATGTAGCGAATGCCTTCCCGCAGCATCTCTTCGGGACGGTAGACGTTGCGCAGATCGATGACCAACGGCTCGGCCAGGACGTCCTTGAGCCGTCGCAGATCGAGTGCCCGGAACATGCTCCATTCGGTGAGGATCACGACGGCGTCCGCGCCCTCGGCGCAGCCGTAGGCATCGTCCGCGTATGCAACGTCGCCGAGCAACGGGCGTGCCTGTTCCATGCCCACGGGATCGTAGCAGCGCACACTGGCACCCGCCGCTGTCAGCGCGGCGACGATCGGGATCGAGGGGGCCTCGCGCATGTCGTCGGTGTTCGGCTTGAAGGTAAGTCCCAGCACCGCGATGCGCTTGCCCTCGACCGAGCCGCCGCACGCGTGAACGATACGTTCGGCCATCTGTACCTTGCGCGTCTCGTTCACCGCCTCGACAGCCTCGACGAGGCGGCTCGGCGCACCAAGTTCGCGTGCTGTCTCGACAAGTGCGCGTATATCTTTGGGAAAGCAGCTTCCACCGAAGCCGGGACCAGCGTGCAGGAACTTCGGGCCGATGCGATTGTCCAGCCCAATGCCGCGGGCGACCTCCTGGACGTCGGCGCCGGCCATCTCGCAGATGTCGGCCATTTCGTTGATGAAGGTGATCTTGGTCGCGAGGAACGCGTTGGCGGCATACTTGATGATCTCGGCGGTGCGCCGGCGTGTGAACAGGATCGGTGCCGCGTTCAGGTAGAGCGGCCGGTAGACTTCGTGCATCACCACCTGACCGCGGGGATCCTCGAGCCCCACCACGATGCGGTCCGGGTGCTTGAAATCGTCGATCGCAGCGCCTTCACGCAGGAATTCGGGGTTCGAGACGATGACGGTATCGGCTTCCGGGCGGACACGCCGAACGATGCGTTCCACCTCGTCGCCCGTGCCGACGGGTACGGTCGATTTCACCGCGATGACGGTGAAGCCCTCGACCACGCGCGCCACCTCCTCGGCTGCGGCATAGACGTAGCCGAGGTCTGCCTTGCCGTCACCGCGACGGGAGGGCGTTCCCACTGCGATGAAGACGGCCTCTGCGGACCGTACAGCCTCGGCAGTGTCGGTCGTGAAGCGAAGGCGATTCTCCAGGACATTCCGCGCGACGAGTTCGTCCAGGCCAGGCTCGAAGATCGGGATCTCTCCCCGAAGCAACGCCGCGATCTTGCCCTCGTCCTTGTCCACGCAGGTCACCACGTGGCCAAAATCCGTCAGGCAGGCAGCCGACACCAGTCCGACATAGCCCGTGCCGATCATGGCTAGATGCATGACACTCCTCGATGCTCGTATGTCATTGATTTCACGTGTCGGGATGCGGCCACGCTACCGCCGTTCGGGTGACATCGGTGATGCCATCCGTTGCAACCCGTACCAGTCCGTTGCAGCCCATTCCTTGGGCAGCCCAATGCTGGGCAGCCGGGACCGCAGCCCCGACGGATCGCGCCTATCTCGAGATCGGCGCGACCGTGTTCCTGGGCAGCGTCAGGCTGACACCGCCCAGGATATCGAGCAGGACGCTGACGCGATCGGCCGGGCTCAATTGCTCGAGAGTTCCGACGAGATCAGCGAACGGACCTCCGGTCACCATGACCGGCTGGCCCTCATCAACGTCCTGCTGGAGACAGAGGATTCCGGCGCCGTCGGTGCGAGCGATCATCTGCTCGACCAGGCCCTGGGGAACGGCTTCCGGCGTGGAGCCGCTCATCACGAGGTGCCGGACCCCGAACGTGCTGTTGATGACGCGCCAATGATCGCGCGTCGGATCGAAGCTCACGAAGAGGTAGCATGGGAAATATGCCGTCAGCACGGTTTCCACCCGGCGCGCATGCCGGCGCGTCTTGAAGCGCTGCGGCAAGAAAACCGCAAACCCTTGATACGCGAGGTATCGTGCCGCCGTGGACTCGCGGTTGGGATGGGTATGCACGGCAAACCAGCGCCTGCCATCGACCGTCCCGTTCCGCTTGTCCGAAATGCGAACCTGTGCGTCCCCGACGGCGCCATCGCGTGCAGCTTCTCCATCCCCGTTTCGAAGGTGTGCGGGTCTGTTCGCACGCCCTGACCTCTCCTGAATCAATCCTTCGGCTGCGCGGCCCTTGGCCCCGCGCCAGCTAGACTTCTCCTGCATATCAGATACGCCTGTCCCGCCTGACCGGCCGCCCCCGCAGCCGAAGTATCCGATAGCCCCAAAAACCAGCTAACCCCTACTCCTCATTAGGAAAATTCCCTCGATACAGGGTCTTATCCTATCGTTGCTCTGCGTCCATTCCATGACCGACCCGACCATGCGCCTTCCCCGCACTCAAACCCGGAGAACGTGCCGCGCACGCCCGAACCGGGACCCCGCCGATGTTGGATGTTTCCGCCCAAGAACGTCTACCCAGGGGGTCTTGTCGCCCCTGTGGTACGGCGAGCGCCGCGCCGTTCAGTACGCATGCTTATGGGCCAACAATGTGGCCGCGGTTCGGACGATGATCTGGATGTCCAGCCACACCGACCAGTTGTTGATGTACCAGATGTCGTGCTTCACCCGGTTCTCCATCGTCGCGAGAGCTCGGGTCTCACCGCGAAGGCCGTTCACCTGCGCCCACCCGGTGAGCCCGGGGGTCACATGGTGGCGATAGGCATAGGTGGCGATCAGGGCATCGTAATGGTGATCATGGGCGATCGCATGCGGCCGCGGGCCGACGATCGACATCTCGCCGCGCAATACATTGAACAGCTGCGGCAACTCGTCGACGCTGGTGCGGCGCAAGACGGCCCCGAGCCGGGTCACCCGGACATCGTTGCGGGTGGCCTGGGCGATCCGGCTGCCGTTCTCACAGACCCGCATCGTTCGGAACTTGTAGATTGTGAACGGCCGCCCGCCGAAGCCCTTGCGCGACTGGCGGAAAATCACGGGGCCTCCCGATTCGATCAGGATCGCGGCCGACACCAACAGCAATAGCGGCGCGAGCAGCAGCAAGGCTGCGCCGGCGACGGCAACGTCGAGCGTGCGCTTCAACGTGCGCTCCACTCCCGACAGCGGTGAGCGCTGCACTTCGAATCCGGTCAACTGGCCGACATGCAGCGAACGGGCACGCAGAATGCTGCCCATCTCCTCGGTGCCGAAGAGGTAGACGGGAAGCGGCACGTGGTTGAGAGCCATCGTCACTTCGCTCAGCGGCCGCCACTTCTGCCAGGGCAGGAACAGGTAGATCTCGCCGAACGGAACAACGCCGAAGGTGGCACGAACCTGCTCCAGGACTCTTGCGCCCTCCTCCGCCGTCGCGCCGCTATCGAGGTCGGCCCAGCCGACGATCTGGACGCCGTTGCGCGCTGCCTGTTGAATTATACGGGCGCGTTGCATCTCGTCGCCGGCACTGATGAGGAATGCCTTGCGCAACGCAATTCGGCCATTCGTCAATCCGCGCCGCAGCAGGCCGGTCCAGAGTACGCGCGAGGCGATCAGCGCCACTGGGCAGAGCACGAAGGACATGGTGAGGACGACGCGGGAATAGTCGGTCGTGACCTTCATCAGGAAGCCGACCCAGCCGATGATGAAGAACACCGCGCACCAGCCGAGGAGGACGATGCGGAGCTGGCGGCGCAGGTCCAGACCAGACTGCAGGTCGTAGGCACGCTGCAGGCACTGGATGCCGGCGAACAGGCTGGCAACCAGCACCGCCGCCGAACGCCCCTCCTGCGAGCCGGACAGGCTGCTGGAGAGGTGGTGGTGATAGACCATGTCCAGGGCCATGATCGCCACCGCGACGACCAGGAAATCCGCGGCCGCGGCGATGACGCCCAGCAAGCCCTTCGACATCTCGACCCGGGGTCGAGACATCAACAGATTCAGGTCATTCTTGGAAATTGCACCATCTAACTTGATCATGGCGATCTAGTTAGGCCTCGACTTGTAGTCTTCGATCGAGAATCGAAAGACAAAACGCCCGCCGCACCCGCGAAACGATCCCTAATACGCAAAAAGGACAAAAATATGGCTCGCGGACTCTCGTGAAGTCACTGAAACAATATGAAATATTCCCCTCGGGAGACGGGGATTCTTGGGATAATGGCACACGAAGGTGATTATATTGTGATGATGGATGCTGCGCGTGGAACAGGCAAGCCCAAATAGCGCGCTCTTGTGCCCATCACAGAGGCGAAAGAAGGCCTCGGCCGTGTGCCGTGCCGCGCGGACGCTGACGTCACAGGCCGGTCTCAGTCTTCGCCCGAGCGTTCGGCCTCCGCGTGCCGGGTCATCTTCCTGCGGTCCTGGGTCGGCCGTTGGTCATGAGCGGTGACCGTTTCGTCCGGATCGCCCCCGGTCCTCCCGAAGCGTTGCCGTCTCGATTCCATCGCGGCGGCCTCATGCTCGGGGCCATGTGTGACGCTGCGCAGCAGCAGGGCGGCAAAAAAGCCGACCTGCATCAGCACCGCGGTGGCGATAGCGCGCAGCGTTGCGGTCCAGAGCGAATCGCCGAGATACAGCGAGCCAGCGAAGGCCGCGAGGACGAGAAGCGTGCAGAACACGAACAGTTCCCGTGCTCCCGCCTTCAGCCCCACCGCCACTCCAACCAGCAAACCTATCGCATAGAAGGCCATTCGCCGTACTCGGGCTCCACGAGGCAGTCCCAAGGCTCCGGACCCACAATAGTCCGGATCGACCGCCAGTGTGCCAGGACCGGCCTTAACAAACCCGCGCCAGCCCCTGAAATGCATCGCGGATGCGCTTGGAGACGTATCACGCCGGATCCGCTGTGCCGCAGACCCTCGCGAAACCCCGAGGGCTGTTAGGACTGTCCCTTCTCGGCCAGTGTGCTCGCTAGGCCGTCTCTGCCAACCCGCCGCGCAGCAGCAGGGCATAGATGCGTTCGGAAAGGGAGCCGGGACGGGACAGACCCATCCGGTCCAGGCAGGCCCGTTCCACCTCGCCCGGGCGCGAAGCCATCCCCGTCAATCCGAGCTTCGCCAGCCCCAGGTAGGAAGCGCTGGTCTCCCGCATCAGGCGGAGTGCCGGAATCAGCCGCCGCTCGGTCTCGTCGAAATCCGTCCCGAACGGAAATGCTGGCAGAACACCGTTGGCCTGCGCCTCGCCCAGCGCGGCATCGATAGCCTCGGGCAGGTTGCGCGTACGGGCGTCAGGAATCGTGTAGTCGCGCGAAATCTTCCCAGCGGACTTGGCCTGGTCGAGCAGTTCGGCCTGGAAACGCGAATCCGTCACCGCCAGCATGCGCGCGATGCACTGGGCATCCGTCGTCCCGCGCAATTCGGCCACACCATACTCGGTGACGATCACGTCGCGCAGGTGCCGGGGGATCGTGGAGTTGGCGTAGGTCCAGCGGATGTTGGAGACGGTCTTCCCGCCGCTGGAGCGCGTCGCTGGGAGGGTGATGATCGAGCGGGCTCCCGGAAGAGCAAAGGCCTGTGCGACGAAATTGTACTGGCCGCCGACCCCGCTCACGACCTCTCCATCCGCCAGTCCGTCGGAAACGACCGAGCCGAGAAGCGTCACCATCATGGCATTGTTGACGAAGCGAGCTCCGGTGCGCGCCCGCCGCCGCTCGTCCTCGCCGCCATAGAGTTGGTTGACGAACGAGACACCGGTCATCCGGAAGCGGGCCCGGTCGGTTTCCGCCATCTCGCGGAGTTCCCGGTAGAAGGATTTCGGTCCGAGGAAGAATGCGGCGTGCATCAGCGCTCCGCCCACCTCTCGCTTTAGAACGCCTTCCCGGGCCAGTTCCATGAACCCGTCGACCAGCATTTCGCTGAGACCATAGAGGCCGCTCTCGAACTGCTCGAGATGATCGTCAGGCGCGCCTCCGATCCTGGAGACGAGGTCGCGGAAGATGTCGTTGTCGCGGTGGCGCAGGATCAGCGTTCGGGCGAGAGCGTCGCCCATCGAGCCTATGCCGATCTGCAGGGTTCCACCGTCTGGCACGAGCCGCGCGACATGCAGGCCCGTGGCGTAATCCGTCAGGTCGACTGGCTGCTTAGGCGGCGCGAACAGCGGAAAATCGACTTCCGGTGTCTCGAGCATGTGGGCGAACTGGTCACGATCGACCTCCGCCTCGCCCGGCATGTAGGGCAGTTCGGCATTGACCTGCCCGACCATCACGAACTTCGCCCTCCCCGCGGCGCGTTCACTGAGGAGGTCGAGAGTGACGTCGGTATTGCAGGACAGACTATACCGGTCGTCGCGGTCGGGGCTGGCTGCGACCAGTTGGGCAACGACGTTGACCCCCCGTTCGAGCACGAGCCGGCCGGCATGGGTGTAGTTCGCGGGGATGTAGTGCTGCTGCACGTAGTCGACGCCGAGCCAGCGTCCTGCCAGCAGGAAGAACTCGCTGACCTCGATATTGGGTGGCAGCCCCCCCTCGCGCAGCGCCTTGGCATAGGCCAGTTCGGGATACCCGCCGAACAGCCTGTCAATCACCGGCCCGATGAAGCGTCGCTCCAGATCGCTGCCGCCACGCGGCTTTTCCAGCGTCAGCGCGGTCAGGATTGTCAGGCGCACGGACGGATCGGCGGCGACGCGGTCGTAGAGTGCGTTGGCGATGTGATTGGCCTTGCCGAGGCCGAGCGGCAGGGCGAGGACAATATCGGGACCGACCTCGCGAACGATCTCTTCGGCTATCGCGCCGGGATCTTCATGGAAACGCGGCGACACGATCAGACAGCCTCGCGCATCGCCTGATCGCGTTGCGTTCCCTCCAGGTCGTGCCAACCCTCGTCTGGGGCAAAGCGGGCTCCATGCCGACCCTCCAGGCGCTTCAGCGCGGCCGTTATGGTCCCTACGCCGCGGGTGCGGGCGTAGTGTATCGGCCCCCCGCGGAACGGCGCGAAGCCTGTTCCGAAAACCATCGCGCCATCCAGTGTCTCGGTATCGGCCACGACGCCTTCCCTGAGACAGGCGACGCAGGCATTCAGCATCGGCAGCACCAGGCGGTCAACCATCTCCGGATCGGAGTCGGCGCCCCTCCCGGCCTTCTGCGGCTTGCCGTCCTTCCAGCGATAGAGTCCCTCCCCGGATTTCATTCCGAGATCGCCGCGCTCGACCTTCTTCGCCATCCAGTCAGGGATCGGCGGCAGCGATGGATCGAGATCACGCCGCAGCATGCCGGCGACCTCCACGCAGATATCGAGGCCCACGCGGTCCGCAAGCTCCACGGGCCCCATCGGCATGCCGAAATCCTCGGCCGCCCGGTCGATCGTTTCCTTGGCGATACCTTCGTCGATCATCGCGATCGCCTCGGCGAGATAGGGCGTCAGCGCGCGGTTCACCAGAAAGCCGGGGGCACTCTCCACTTCCGCCGGGAGGCGGTCGATATCGGCGACGAACGAGCTGGCAGATTCCAATGTCGCTGGTGACACCGCGGCGTGTCGGACCACCTCGACCAGTTGCATCCGCGAGACGGGATTGAAGAAATGCAGGCCGACGAACCGGTCCTTCTGGTGCAGATCCTCGGCAAGTTCCTCCAGTCTGATGCTCGATGTGTTGGTCGCAAGGATGGCGCCCGGTTTCATCCAAGGTTCGAGGCCAGCATAGATTTTCCGCTTGAGATCGAGCTTCTCCGGGACTGCCTCGATGACGAGGTCGGCTCCGCGCACCCCGTCGCCGGCGAGGTCCGGGACCAGACGGTCGAGCGCATCGCGTACGCGCGCATTGTCCTTCAGGACCTTGCCGTAGAGCTTCGCCGCCCGGCCGACGGCCCGGCCAAGCGCTTTCGCATCGAGGTCGCCCAGGGTGACTCGCAGGCCGCGCATGGCGCACCAGGCGGCAATGTCGCCACCCATCGCGCCCGCACCGACCACGTGGACATGGCGGACACCGCTATCGCCTCTGGCGCCCTCCTTCAGCTTCGAGCGCAGGAAGAATACCCGCACGAGATTCTGTGCGGTGTCGGTCACGACCAGATCGGCGAAGGACTGCTGCTCGGCGCGCAGCATGGCCTTCCGGTCACCGCCATGTTGCTCCCACAGGTCGATCATCGCGCCAGGCGCCGGATAGTGCTCCGGCGGCGCCTTGTCTGCGGCCTGCGAGCGCATCCGCATCGCCGCGAGGCGCCGCGCCGGGTAGGTCGTCATCAGTCCTCCGACAACTCCCCGCCGCGCGCCCTCGAGCTTGCCGGAGACCGCATCGGCGACCGCCGCGCGTACGTGCCGCTCCTCGGTTACCGCATCGACGAGCCCGAGCGACTTCGCCTTCCGGGCGTCGACGCTCTTGCCGGTCAGCATCAGGGTCATCGCCTGCACGGGGTCGATCAAAGCGGTCGATCGTGCCGTGCCGCCGAGCCCCGGATGCAGGCCCAGCATGACTTCCGGAAATCCCAGCTTGGCGCCGGCAATCGCGATCCGACGATCGCAGGCGAGCGCCAGTTCGAGCCCGCCGCCCACGCATGTCCCGTGTGCCACCGCCACGGTCGGCACCTTCAGCGCCTCCAGCCGGTCGACGACGCCGTGCGCCTCGGCGATTGCCTTTGCCGCGGCCTCGGCGTCCCGCATACCGCGGAACATTGCCACGTCGGCCCCGACGATGAAGCTGTCCGGCTTGGCCGAGCGGATCACCAAACCCTTCGGGTTCTCAGCCTCCACGGCACGCAGAACCTCATCGAGTTCCCGCAGCACCTCCTCGGACAGCGTGTTGACGCTGGATCCAGGCTTGTCGACGACCAGCCATGCCACGCCGTGCTCGTCGGACGCCAGCCGCCAGTTGTTCCAGCGGCCGGACATGGCCGTCGCTGCCGGCCCGAGTTCGAGGTCGCGCGGTTCCAGCGCCGTCCAGACTTTGCCTGCGGTCGGTTCCATGCTTCTACACCGCCTCGAGCAGCATCGCCCCGCCCTGCCCGCCGCCGATGCATTCGGTGGCGATGCCGCGCTTCAGGCCGAGCCGGTGCAGCGCGTTGATCAGGTGCAGCACGATGCGGTTGCCGCTGGTTCCGACCGGATGGCCGAGGCTGATCGCCCCGCCGTCGACATTGAGACGGTCGCGGTCGATACGCCCCAGCGGCTTGTCGCGGCCCAGAACCCTCCTGCAGAAATCTGCATCTTCCCAGGCCCTGAGGCAGCCGAGCACCTGCGCGGCGAATGCCTCGTTAAGCTCCCACAGTTCGACGTCCTCCAACTCCATCCCGTGCCTGTCGAGGATCGCCGTCGAGCACAGCACCGGCCCGAGCCCCATGATCTTCGGATCGAGCGCCGACCATTCGGCGTCCCGGAGGATGGCGCGCGGTGTCAGCCCGTGTCGCTCGACCGCCGCTTCCGAGGCGAGGATCACCCAGCAGGCACCATCGGTGATCTGCGAGGAGTTCCCGGCGGTTACATTCCCCCACGGCCGCTCGAAAACCGACTTGAGCTTTGCCAGCCGATCGATCGAGGAGTCGCGTCGCACACCGTCGTCCCGCTCGTGGACCTCGCCCGACCGGTCGATCAGCGGGACCACCTCGTCATCCAGCCACCCCTCATCCTG
>JAEYRQ010000250.1 GCA_023435545.1 Pseudomonadota bacterium
AGGGCCAGGTCGGCTGCGAGGGCCAGGGTCCGGCATCGGGAAGCGGCCCCGCGTCGTCCAACAGCATCGGCTCTGGGCGGCCGGCGTCCATGGTCGGGACGCGCCCGGCGTCGACCCGTCGCGGGCCCGCGTCTCGAGCGTCTCCGTGCGTCCGTCCTGGAATTCCGCAGCCAGCCGCGAACTGGCCGAGGATGAACGCCAGTAGCACCACGAGAAATCGATTGACGCCTCGCGATCCGCCAGTACGTTCGGCCGCTCGAAGAGGTCGACTCATGCGGCGACACACTAGCGCGCTTCTCCGGGCCTGCATCCTCGTTTCGTTCGTGGGCTGCGGGACACTCGAAGACGCAACTTCGACATCCGGTGCCTTGACGCTCCCGGATCCAGCATGGCCGGGCTTTCCAGCCGGCGCGGTCGTGCCAGCGTCGCCGACGGGAGAATTGCCCGGCTCGCTCTCGGTGGGCGAGGATGGCAGCGCGCGATATCGGCTTCCCCTCGCGGTGCCGCCCGGGCGCAACGGGCTCGCGCCGGATCTCTCGCTCGAGTACTCGTCCAACGGCGGCGACGGCGTGCTGGGTGTGGGCTTCTCCCTCGCAGGCGTGCCGGGCTCCATCACGCGCTGTCCGACAGGGGAGGGGCGCACGGGCAACGCGCTCGACTTCACCGCAGCATCGTTCTGCTGGGGTGGCGAGCGCCTCGTGCCGTTCATTCCGTCTTCCGGGGCACCGACCGAGTACCGAACGCGCGAGGAGAGCTTCGCGCGTATCCGATTCTCCGGGGCTCAGGCCGATCCCACGAGCTTCGTGATCGAGCTGCGGAATGGGCGAATCCTTCGATTCGCGCAGCGGGTCCGAGGCCGCCGCTGGCAGGTCCCGAGCGCGACCGAAGCGCCGACCTCGCTCGGCTTCGTGACCCTCGAGTGGGCGATCACCCGTGAAGAGGATCGCTACGGCAATCGCATCGACTACGCCTGGTACACGTCCGACACGAGCGATGACGGAATGTCGTTCGTGAGGAAGCGCCTGTCACGGATCACGTACACGTCGAACGGAACGACTGCCGGCAATCGCCAGATTCGATTCACCTACGCGACGCGCACGGACGCGCCCTCGCATTGGCGCTCCGGGGTTCAGCGTCGAGAGCCGTCTCTGCTGTACAGGATCGAGATGTACGCGCCCGCGGCGCCCGGTGGAAGCTCCGAGCTTCAGTGGTCTTATGCTCTGAGCTACGAACGCCGCGGGATAACCCGCGCACCCCGACTCGAGCATGTGCAGAGATGTGAGCCCGGCGGCGCATGTCAGATGCCTACCGCGTTCGAGTGGTCGCACGGGTCGATGCAGACCGAACCTGCGGTAGCCGGCTTCGCCAGCTGGGACGCGAGCGAGGTTATTCCCAGCGACGCCGATGGAGACGGACGCACGGATCTCATCGTCAGCGGCCCGAAGAGGTCGTCGGGCGACAGCAGCTGGCAGATTCTCTTCGGCGGCGGTGGCGAGCCCCTGCCCCTCCCGATCGATCGCCGCCCCCTGGTCATCGACGTCGACGCCGACGGCCGGACTGAGATTGTCGGGCTCGCTCGCGCGTGGGAACGGCGACCGGGGGACGGCGACTCACCACCGTTCCCGGCCGGGTGGGCGCTGCTCTCGGCGGGGCGTGAAGGGGTCTCTGTTCGCCAGTACATCGGCGGAACCGTGTTCGAGCCGACTTCGTCGAACAGCCTCTACGCGTCGGATTTCAACCGCGATGGTACGGCCGACCTCTTGATCCGACTGACCGGTGATACCTGGTCTCTTCGGCAGGGCCGGGGGAATGCTGACTCGGCCGCGTGCGGGGCCGCGAACCACCTGTCCTTCGGCCTCGGCGCTGCGGGCGCGAACTATGGGGAAGGCGCGATCCGCCTGCTCGATGTCGACTCTGACGGTGACGCGGAGCTCGTGCTGGTCCGGGACTGGGTGGATGGCGCACCGCAGGCCTTCTCACCCCATCCTACCGGCGTATCGAGGGTGCCGCTCAATCTCGCGCAGACTGACTACGCTGGCGAGGTGCTGTTCGCCGACATCAACGGTGATGGGCTGCGTGATCGCATCAATCTCGGTCAGAACACGTCCTATTCCGCGCAGATCAACACGGGGAATGGATTCGGGCCCCTCACGAGATTGACCGGAGCCGATCATTGGTGCGGGCAGGAGTTCGGTCCGCCCCATCAGTACCACGATGTTCGGTCTTGGTACCAGATTGTCGATTACGACATGGACGGCGACGACGACATCGTCTACCTCCCTGAGCGTAGGGTCTGTTTGATGGACGGACTCAGATTTCGATCGGAGCCGGTTACTTTCGGCATCGATCCCGTCGATTACACGGAGCCCCCGGCGGTCGAGCCGAGGAGGACGGCGGTGATCGACTGGGACGGCGACGGCGTACACGACTACTTGGTCGGGGGGTCGGTCTATCGTCGGCTTGGCGGACAACCCGATCGGCTGCGTTCGGTGGCGACCGGACGTGGAGCGCGGGATCGCATCGAGTACTCGACTCTTCGAGAGGCGAGCCTCGAGAGCGAGAGCCTGAACTGCACGTATCCGCTCGGCTGCGGTGGCGGCGGCAGCCGCTGGGTCGTGTCGGCGATCTCCCGCGACACAGGGGTCGACGACCGGGTGGGAGGCGGTCCAGTTCTCGCGCGCGAGGAGTATCGCTACGGCACGGCCTACGTCGATCGCCACACCGGGCGGTTCCTCGGGTTCTCTCGAGTGCTGCGATCCGATCTCGAGCGTCGCCGAGACATCGAGACGATCTACGACCAGCCGGTCGCTACTCAGATCACGACAGCGACTGGCAGTTACTATCGCTACCCGGGGGCCGGGCGCTGGTCTCGGCGCCTGGTGCGGACGATCGGCGAGGATGTGGTCGACATCGTGGACGAGCGTCGCGTGCTGGTCAGCGCGACGGGGAGCACTCGGACCACGGTGAGCTGGACCACTCGGTTGGAGTCGTCGTCGACCCTGCACTGGCAGGTCGATGGCGCCGAGTACGCAGACTGCGGATGGCCCCCGTCCATCGAGCGGGGGCTCGAGTCGTGCGGGACTGCACGTGAGCTGGTGGAGCGCGAGGACACGAGCTACTCGGGGTACACCCCGTTCGGCGAGCCGACGAGGATCGAGACGACGTCGAACTCGGCCGCTCGCCGTACGACGACCGAGCTCTTCTACGACGACTACACCGGAGGCCCCGAGCTCGAGGGCATCGTGAACCTGACTGCCCGCGAGTCCCGGTGGCTCCTCGGGCGCCCCGACTTCGTCCGCGTGACCCACGCGACGCGGGCGTCGAGCGGAGGATCGTACGAGACGCTCACGCGCTTGACCCGGTTCGGGTGGAACGCGTACGGCTCGCTCGTCGCTTCCGTGCGCGAGCCGGGGCTCGACCCCACGTCGACGACCCTGGGCGCGCCTGCCGGTGAGGTCGGGCTCGGGCACCGTCGTCTCACGACCACCATCGAGTACGAGCCTCGCTACGGCGTCGTGC
>JAEYRQ010000291.1 GCA_023435545.1 Pseudomonadota bacterium
CCCCGGCGCCCGCCGCGGGCCACTGCGCCCACGTCTATGCCCCCCGCGCCACCCGCCGGCCAGCACCGCTGCCGCCGGCCCTGCGTGCGGCGCTGGAGGTGATCGCCGTGGCATGAATGGCGCTCGGACCAGCGCGCAGGCTCAGCCAGACGATGCGGCCTCGCAGGCATTCAGGAAGATCACCGCGTTGTCGGCGAGTGAAGGGCCGAGATAGCCACCCTCCTGGACGAGCGCCGTCGGCAGGCCGAGTGCCATGATCCTGCGGGCGATCTCGGCGAAGCCCTGGCCCGTCAGCTTCACCTCCGACAGCGGGTCGTCGCTCGCCATGTCGAAACCGAGCGAGACCACCAGCGCGTCGGGCCGGAACGAGGTCACGCCATCCAGCGCGGTGTCCACCGCCGTGAGGATCGCCGGCTCCTCATCTCCGGGCTTGAGCAGGACGTTCAGCGTCGCGCCCTGCCCTTCGCCCTCCCCGGTCTCGTCGGCATAGCCGAGGTAGTAGGGCGGGTAGTCGGACGGGTCGACATGGACGGAGGCGAAATAGACGTCGCCGCGCCCGTAGAAGATGTCCTGGGTGCCGTTGCCGCCGTGCGTGTCGACATCGAGGATCGCGACCCTGTCGAAGCGTTGCCTCAGCGCCTGCGCGGCAACGGCGGCGTTGTTGAAGAAGCAGAAGCCGTTGCTGGCATCCCGGTAGGCGTGGTGCCCCGGCGGGCGGCTCAGACCATAGGCGACACGGGCGCCGGCGGCGACCTCGGCCGCGGCGGCCAGCGCCGACTGGGCCGACCAATAGATCGCCTCCCAGGTGCCCTCCATCACCGGGCAGGCAGTGTCGGTGGAGAAGTAGCCGAACTCGCCGACGACGCCGGCCGGCTTGCGGCTCAGCCTGCGGCCCGTGTGGTAGTTGGGCACGGCCGGCTCGTCGCCGCCCACCGCCTCGCGCCAGCGCGGCCAGGCATCCCGGAAGAAGTCCACATAGGCGCGGTCGTGCACGGCATGGATCGGTGCGATGCCGCGATCGCCCGGCGCAACGATCTCGTGGCCCGCCCGCGCCAGCGCATCGCGCAAGAGCACCGCCCGCTGCGGCTGCTCGGGATGCGGGATCGTCCCGCCACGCCGGAAATAGACGGCAGGCGCATGCCCGAGCTGCCGTTCGTCGAAAAACACCTTCATGCTCTCGCCCCTGTCATGTGTCTGCCTGCCGGTCGGCACTCGATCCCGAATGTCTGCCGCTTAGTATCCGTTCGAGCGGTCAACCGCCGCGACCGGCGTGCCGCCGGCGAGGCATCTGCGCACCTCGCTGGCGAACAGGTGCACGACGGTCTCCGCGGAGGATTCGCTTGCCGCGTGCGGTGTCACCACGATGTCCGGATGGCTCCAGAACGGATGGCCGTCCGGCAGCGGCTCGACCGCAAAGACGTCGAGCGATGCACCTGAGAGCCTGCCCCCGGCGAGCGCGGCCAAGAGGTCCTCCTCCACCAGATGCTCGCCCCGGCCGAGCTGGATCAGGGCCGCGCCGCGCGGCATCACGGCGAACAGCCGCGCATCGAGGATGCCTCGCGTTTCAGGCGTCAGCGGCAGGAGGTTGATGAGGATGTCGCTTGCCGCGGCGATGGCCGCGAGGCCTTCCGCGCCGGACTGGAGCTCGACCCCCGGAATTGCCCTCCCGCTCCCCTTCCGGCACAGCGCCGAGACCGTATAGCCGAGCGGAAGCAGCGCCTCCGCGACCGCCTGCCCCATCTGGCCGAAGCCGAGGATGCCGACACCAACGTCCCCCGCCAGCGGACTGGGCAGCTTCTCCCAGACCCCCGCGCGCTGCCGGGCGAGATAGTCTCCCATCCGTCGGTGGTGCCAGATGACATGCCACACCGCGAACCCCGCCATCGTCCGGGCCTGGGCGTCGTCGCGGATGCGCATGACGGCGATGTCCGGCGGCAGGCTCGGGCAGGCGAGAATCGAGTCGACCCCGGCGGCGATCGAGGAGACCAGCTGCAGGTTCGGATAGGGGGAGAAGGCATCGGGCGCGGGCTGCCATGCCATCGCCACCCGCACCGCCGCCGGATCGCGGACCTCTTCCTGCCGCAGCATGACGATGTCCGGTGCGATCTCGGCGAATGCCGGATCGAAGTACGCGGCAAGGTCCAGCGCGCCGCTCAGATAGACGCCGACGATCGGGGCCTCCATCTTCTCCGTTTCCGGCGGGTTCACCACAGCCTCGTCATCCCGGCCAAGCGAGCGCGGCGAGCGCGAGCCGGGATCGGGGTGCGGCAGGCGTCGAAGAGCCCCGATCCCGGATAGCCGCTGCGCGGCTTCCGGGATGACGCTTGATGGAGGATACGGCCCCGTGGATGAGTTGCGCCCGTCGGAACCCATTCAGCGCGCCTCTCCGGGATCGATCGGCTCCAGGCCGCACCACTCGGCGATGAACAGGGCGATGGCACCAGTTACCCGCCTGATCGAGGCGAGGCTGACCCGCTCGTCGAAGCCGTGGATGTCATATGACAGCGGCCCGTAGACGAGGCAGGGCATGCCCGCATAGATGACGAAGACCCGCGCATCGAGATATCCCGGCGTCACGAAGCTCTCGAGGTCATTGCCGGTTGCCGCCTTGTGGGCCGCGGCGAGCGTCGCCTCGGCGTCGCTGCCTTCCTCAAGCGCAAAGCCCTCGGCGAAGAAGCCGTTCCAGATGATGCGGGGAGGGTTGTTCGACAGGAACGCGTCGCCCTTGAGCGCGTCGGCCAGGAAGCTCTCGATCGCGGCCGCGCGCTCGGCAGCGGTTTCGCCGGGATAGATCGCGATGCGGCAGTCGATGCGGCACCAGGCCGGGACCGAGGATGCCCAGTCGCCGCCCTCGATCTTGCCGATGTTCAGGTTGATCGGGTGGTCGAGAGTCTCGAAATGCCGGTGCTCGCCCTTCCGGGCGTTCCACTCGGCCTCCATGCGCCTGAGAGCGGCGATGACGCGGTAGGTCGCCTCGATGGCGTTGCTGCCGGACCCCGCCTCGCGCACATGCACCGGATGGCCCGACACCTCGACCTGAAACCACAGCACGCCGGTATTGGCCCTGACCAGCCGCTCGTCCTCCGGCTCCGGGATGATCGCGGCATCCGCCGTGTAGCCCTTCACCAGGCAGGCGAGCGCACCGTTGCCGGTGCATTCCTCCTCGACGACGCTCTGCACATGCACCTTCGCCGCCGGCTGAAAGCCGATCCGCCTCAGCGCGTCGAGCGCGAACAGATTGGCGGCGACGCCGGCCTTCATGTCGCCGCCGCCGCGGCCATAGAGCCAGTCGCCGTCGCGCTTCGGCACGAAGGGCGGCGAGATGCGCCACATTTCTTCCGGTCCTTCCGGCACCACGTCCATGTGGCCGTTGAGGATCAGCGAGCGCCCGCGCGCCTCACGCGGGGTGTGGGTGCCGATGACGTTCACCGACTCCGCATAGTCGATCGTCACCGGTGAGAAGCCGGGATGGTCGCGGATCTCGTCCACAGAGATGGCGAAACTGTCGACCGCATAGCCGCGCGCCGCGAGTGCAGCGGCATAGAAGTCCTGTGCGGCTTTTTCCTTGCCGCGCAGCGAGGGAAAGCGGATCAGCTCCTCGGTGAAGCCGACCTGCTCCTCGAAGCCGGCCTCCACAGATGCGAGGATGTCGCGAACCAGTCTTTCGTCGAGCACCTGTTTCCTCCTCAGGCGATAGCGGCGAAGCGTGCTGCCAGCGGGCTGTCCGCCCCCATGCCGGGGATCGCGGCCAGAAGCTGGCGGGTGTAGTCGTGCTCGGGGCTGCCGAACACCTTGTCGACTGGACCGGTCTCGACGATGCGGCCGTGGCGCATGACCGCGATGCGGTCGCAGATCTGTGCAGCGACGCGCAGATCGTGGGTGACGAAGACCAGCGCCACGTTGAGCCGGACCCTGAGATCATCGAGCAGCGCCAGCACCTGTGCCTGGATCGAGACGTCGAGCGCTGACACCGCCTCGTCGGCGATGATCACCTCCGGCTCCAGCGCGAGCGCGCGGGCGATGCCGATGCGCTGCCGCTGACCTCCGGAGAACTCATGCGGGTAGCGATCCGCAGCCGAGGCATCGAGACCGACAAGGCCGAGCAGTTCCCGGGCGTTGGCCAGAGCCTTGCCATGCGGGACACCGGCCGCCACCGGGCCCTCGGCGATGATCTGGCCGACCCTTGTGCGGGGATTGAGCGATCCATAGGGATCCTGGAAGACCATTTGCATCCTGGCGCGCTGACGCCTCAGCTCGGAGGCCGGGATCTTCGCGAGGTCGACGTCGCCCAGCAGCACCGAGCCGGCGTCAGGCTCGATCAGCCTGACCAGGCAGCGCCCGAGACTCGATTTGCCGGACCCGGATTCGCCGACGACGCCGAGCGTCTCGCCCCGCTTCAGGTCGAAGGAGACATCCTGGACGGCGTTTACCACACGCGCCTCGCGGAACAAGCCGCCGCCGGTGCGGTAGGTCTTGCTCAAGCCCCGCACCGACAGCACCGTCTCGCCGTCGGTGGCGGCCCGCGCATCGGACGGATGCGCGTGCGGGATCGCGGCGATCAGCGCCTGCGTATAGGGCTCGCGCGGGCGTTCCAGCACCTCCCGCGCCGTACCCGTCTCGACGATCCTGCCGTGCTGCATCACGCAGACCCGATCGGCGATCTCGGCGACGACGCCGAAGTCGTGGGTGATGAACATCACCGCCGTACCGTGCCGGCGTTGCAGGTCGCGGATCAGTTTCAGGATCTGCGCCTGGGTGGTGACGTCGAGCGCCGTGGTCGGCTCGTCGGCGATCAGCAGCTTCGGCTCGAGCGCCAGCGCCATGGCGATCATCACCCGCTGCCGCTGTCCGCCGGAGAGCTGGAAGGGATAGGCCCGTGCCGTCTTTGGCGGCTCGGGCAACCCGACTTCCTCGAGCAGCGCGATGACACGCGCCGCCCGCTCCTTCGGCGTCAGCAGGCCGTGGCTCTCGAACACCTCGGCGATCTGCTCGCCGACCCGCATCAGCGGGTTCAGGGCCGTCATCGGCTCCTGGAAGATCATGCCGATCTTGCGGCCGCGCACATCGCGCATCTCCACCTCCTCGAGCGTCAGGAGATCGCGCCCCTCGAACAGGATGCGCCCGCCGACGGGCCTGATCGCCGGCGGCAGCAGCCCCATCACGGCATTCGCCGACATCGACTTGCCCGACCCGGATTCGCCGACGACGCAGAGGATCTCGCCCGCGGCAATCGTCATGCCGACCTTTTCGACCGCGTAGGGCCGGTCGGCGCCCGTCGGTAGGGCGAGCGTCAGATCCTCGATCTCGATGACCGTCTCGCCCATCACCGGCCCTCCCGGGCGAGGCGCGGGTTCAGCGCGTCGTTCAGCCCCTCGCCGATCAGGTTGAGCGCCAGCACGGTGAGCAGGATGGCGAGGCCGGGAAAGAAGCTCAGCCACCATGCCTGGCGGATGACGGTTCGCGCCGCCCCGATCATGTAGCCCCAGGACATCAGATTGGGATCGCCGAGCCCCATGAAGGACAGCGAGGATTCCAGCAGGATCGCGGTCGCCACCATCAGCGAGGCGAGCACGATGATCGGCGAGAGAGAGTTCGGCAGCACCTGCCTGAGGATGATGGTCGTGTTCGACTGGCCGGCGAGGATCGCCGCCTCGACATATTCGCGCGTTCTGAGCGACAGCACCTCGCCGCGCACCAGGCGCGCTACCGGCGGCCAGCTCACCCCCGCGATCGCGACGACGATCGATTGAAGGCTCGGCTGGAAGATCGCCACCAGGACGATCGCCAGCGCGAAGCTCGGCACCGTCTGGAAGAACTCGGTGAACCGCATCAGCGCATCGTCGACGAGGCCGCCGTAATAGCCGGCGATCGCCCCGAGCGGGACCCCGATCGCCAGCGCGGCGGCCGTCGAGATCAGGCCGACCAGCAGCGACATGCGGGCGCCGTAGGCCAGCCCTGCCGCGACATTGCGCCCGAGCGTGTCGGTGCCGAGCGGGAAGGCTGCATTGTCGAAGGGCGGCAGGAACGGCCGCTGCACCATCTTCCACGGTGAGGCCGGATAGATGAGCGGCGCGATCAGCGCGACGATGATCACCAGGGCCAGTATCGCCAGCCCGATGACGGCGCCGCGGTTGCGGGCAAAGCGTCTCCAGAAGTCGCTCATCCGACCGCTCCGATGCGCGGGTCGACCACCCGGTAGACGAGGTCCGTCAGGATGTTGATGACGATCACCATCGCCGCGGACACGAAGAAGATGCCCAGCAGCAGGTTGTAGTCGCGCTGGAGCAGCGACTCGTACATCAGCCGCCCGATGCCGGGCCAGGCGAACACCGTCTCTGTGAGTACCGCGCCGCCGACCATCTGGCCGGCCTGCAGTCCCGCCAGCGTGACCACCGGCAACAGCGCGTTCCTGAGAATGTGCCGCCGCTCGATGATGCCGGGGGCGAGCCCCTTGGCGCGGGCGGTCTTGACGAAGTCCATCTGGCTGACCTCGAGCATCGAGGCCCGCGTCATCCGGGCGTAGACGGCCATGAAGAACAGGCCCAGCGTCAGCGCCGGCAGCACCAGGTGGCGGGCGATGTCGAGAACGCGGGCGAAGCCGGTATAACCGCCGCCGACCGTCTCCATGCCGAACCCGGGCAGCCAGCCCAGTTGCACCGAGAACAGCAGCACCGCCATCAGCGCCACCCAGAACAGGGGCGTCGCGTAGAAGATCAGCGCGGCGGTAGTAATTAGCGTGTCAGACCATCGGCCGACCCGCATGGCGGCGAGCACTCCGCCGGCGATGCCGAGCACGAGCGATACGACGAAGGCTGCGCCGGTCAAGAGCAGCGTCGCCGGCAGCCGGGCAAGGATCAGGTCGAGGACCGGCATCTGCTGGCGGTAGGAATAGCCGAGGTCGAGCGTCAGAACGCCCGACATGTAGCGCCACAGCTGCACGTGGACCGGCTGGTCGAGGCCGAACCGCTCGCGCAGCTGCATCAGGAAGATCTCGTCGGCCGCGCCGGCCTCGCCCGCCATCACCGCCGCCGGGTCGCCGGGCGCGGCGCGGATCAGGAAGAAGTTGAGGACGAGGATCGCGAGCAGGATGACGACCCCCTTCGACAGGCGGGCCGCCAGGAAGGCTGGAAGCGACATGGCTCAATTGCTCCTCAACCGGGGGACCGGGAGCACATGGGACG
>JAEYRQ010000615.1 GCA_023435545.1 Pseudomonadota bacterium
TTGCCGAGGAACTCCTTGGCATCGGCGGTGACCCCCAGTTCGACGGGATAGTTGCGGCCGATCTCGTTCTCGTCGATGTCGACCTGGATCAGCCGCGTCGGCGGGATGTTGTAGACGTAGCCCTTGATCCAGGAACCGGTGTGCAGGTCGTTGAAGCGGGCGCCGATTGCGAGGATCACGTCGGCGTTGCGGGCGGCCTCCGTTGCCGGATACTCGCCCCAGACGCCGCCGACGCCCAGATGCAGATGGTGGTCGTGCGGCAGCGCGCCCTTGCCCATGAAGCTCGTATAGACCGGGATGTCGAGCTGTTCGGCGACGGCCTGCAACTCGCCGAAGGCGCCGGCGACGCGGATGCCGCCGCCCGCCAGGATCAGCGGTTTCCGTGCACCCAGCAGCAGGTCGAGCGCCCGCGACACCGTCATGTCGGAGAGGCCCATGCGCCAGCCGCCGCCGGCTCCGTTGGTCCGCGGCTCCGGCACCGCGACCGGCGCGGTCTCGATGTAGAGGTTGTAGGGCATGTCGATGTGGACCGGGCCCGGCCGTCCCGAGCGCATCAGCGCGAAGGCCTCCGGCAGCGCCGTGCACAGGTCCTCGACCCGCTCGATGCGGAACGACTTCTTCACCACCGGCGCGAACAGCGACGACATGGTGCCGTTGTAGCGGTAGTCGTCCTGCAGCGCCCCGGAATTGAGCTGCGTCGTCGGCACGTTGCCGGTGATCACCAGGAAGGCGGAGTTGTCGTAGAAGGCGTTGGCGACCGAGATCATCAGGTTCATCGGCCCCGGCCCGGTCGAGGCATAGACCGCCAGCGGCTTGCCGGTCAGGCGGAAATAGACGTCGGCCATGAAGCCCGCCGCCTGCTCGATGCGCGGGCTGATGTGGCGGATGCGGTCGGTCTGCTTGTAGATGCCGTCGAGTAGCCCGATGGCGCCGTGCCCGGCATAGCCGAGGATCGCCGGAACCCCCTCCCTGACCAGATACTCGGCGATGATGTCGGTGCCGCGCATCTCGTTGGTGCCGGCCATGCCGCTGTAGGTTCGGGTGGACGAGAAGCTCCCGTACGAGCCGCCGAACCGCGAGGCCGGACGGTAATCCGAACGCCGTTCCATGCCATCCCTCCCAATCCGCCTCTGCGGGCGATATCGCCAGCGTAGCGCTGCCGGGGAATGGCGACAATCGTCCGCAGATTGTCCATGGGCGGCCGGACCGGCAGGTCCCGGCGTGCAGGTCCCTGACCTTGGCGACGCGGCTGGCAATAGCGCGCCGTACATGCTTTCCTGCTCCGCACCGAGCCCCGATGAAGCCGGTCAGCCGTTTGATCGTCCTCGCGTGACGCACCGACGGACCACGACCCGATCCCAGGCTGTGCCGCACCGTTCCGAGAAAGCCCTGACGCAGCCATGAACGAGACCTCTCGACCCGATCTGCTCGCCCGCTGGTACGCCGCCATCCGCGCCGGCGATGTCGATGCGCTCGCGGCCATCACCACCGGGGAGGTCACCCTGCGCTGGAACGGGCCGCCGGGTGTCATTCCCTGGGCGGGGGAATGGAGGGGACGGGAGCGGGCGCTCGCCTTCTTCCGTGAGGTCGGCGCGCATCTCGACGTGCTGAGCGTCGAAACCGTGTTCCGCCAGGACACCGCCGACGCGGTGGTGACCGTGATCGAGGGGCACTGGCGGGTGAAAGCGACGGGGCGCGACATCCGCATCCGCTCGGCCAACGTGTTCCGGCTCTCCGGCGGCAGGGTCGCAGCCTACGAGGTCTTCCCCGACAGCCATGCCTTCGTCGAGGCGTTGCGGGAGGGGTGAGCCACACTTGGGTAGGTTGTTGCCGAAGCGGCACCTCGCTGGTAGATCACCTCGTCCAATTGCAACTCGCAAATTCATCGCGAGATGAAATGATGACCTGGTTCGCAGTTGCGCTTGCCAGATCAATGCTAGCACTGATCCCGGCGAGTTCTCGGGCGGCACAGAATGCGGGGCGGCACAGGACCCGAATCTCATGGCGATCCCAGACTACCAAACGCTCATGCTCCCGGTCCTGCGCATTGCTGCAGAGGGCGAGAATCGAGTGGCCGATGTCGCCAATCGCATCGCGGACGAGTTTGGACTAAATGAGGAGGAACGCGAGGAGCTACTACCGAGCGGCCGTCAGAGGATCCTGCACAACCGAATCCACTGGGCAAAGTTCTACATGTCAAAGGCTGGGCTGATTGCTTCCCCCGCCAGAGGGCGGTTTGTCGCAACCGACAGTGGACGCAAACTCCTCGCTGGCGGTCCGCGACGAATCGATGTCTCGACCCTGATGGCGTATCCAGCCTTTCGGGAGTTCTATAAGTCGGAGGGAACCGAGAGGAGGACGCGATCGAAGGACGAGGCGAGTGGGTCGGAAGCCGATACTTCGACACCTGAGGAGCAGATCGAGGCAGCGTTCCAATCCGTCCAATCCGCCTTGCGGGTCGAACTGCTCGAGCGAATAGCGCAGAACAGTCCGGCATTCTTTGAAACGCTCATCGTCGATCTTCTGGTTTCCATGGGTTACGGCGGTTCGCACAAGAACGCCGCCGCGCAACTGGGCCGTTCTGGCGATGGCGGAGTCGATGGGATCATCAGCGAAGACCGTCTTGGCCTGGACAGGCTCTATGTGCAGGCAAAGCGATACGCACCAAACAACACTGTTGGGCGTCCAGACGTGCAAGCCTTCGTCGGAAGTTTGGTGGGTCTAGGAGCGACGAAGGGCGTATTCGTAACCACTTCAACTTTCAGCCCACAAGCGGTGGAATTTGTGAGGCATCTTTCGCAGCGCGTTATCCTGATAGATGGTCGACGCTTGGCAGATCTCATGATCGAACATGACGTCGGCGTTCGCGTCAGCCGCGCTATCGAATTCAAGAGACTTGATGAGGACTTCTTTGCTGAGGAGTGAAGACTACCCCGCCCAGCCAACCACATATGGAACCGCGCGGAAGAGGGATGGGAGACAGCGGAATTAGGGGTCGCGATCGACGCTGCCTCCCACCCAGTCCGGGCTGACTACGCACGACCAAATGCCAGCCTGACCTGTCTCCTGCAATCGGCCTGCCAGGTAGGGTTAACGCTGCGATGCACAACATCTTGTGGGTGTCGGGCGATACTGCCGCTGGATGCTGAAGTGTGCGACGGGCCGCGTGCAAAGTCGCCTCGCATTCTGCAAGGCGTTTCGCAAATTGCGAGACTGGGGACGCGGGTCTCCGGCAGCCTGCCCGCTACTCCGCTGCCTCGCAGCGGCCGCGGGCGTCGGTGGCGAGCCAGCGGGTGAGGAAGCCCTCTAGCCAGCGTCGAACCTCGGGATCGTAGACGGAACGGCCCTCGAAATGTCGGGCCCGCGCCTGCGCACCCGGCAGGTCCAACCGCTCGGCGCCTCGCACCGTCCAGCGGTGCATCATCGCCAGCGTCAATTCGGCGTGGAACTGGATGCCGTAGGCCGAAGGGCCGACTGCGATCGCCTGGTTCGTGAACATGTCGCCGGTCGCCAGCAGCCGCGCCCCGCGCGGCACCTCGAAGCCCTCGCGGTGCCACTGGTAGACCATGTGCGGCCACTGGCCGATCGAGCGGCCCTCCGGCGTCGGGTAGATGGGATAGTAGCCGACCTCGGCATGGCCGTTGCCGTGCGGCTCGACCCTGCCGCCGAGCGCGCGCACCATCTGCTGGGCGCCCAGGCAGATGCCGAGAAACGGCGCTTGCTCCTTCAGCGGCACGTTGATCCAGTCGATCTCGCGGCGGATGTAGTCGAAGTCGTCATTGGCGCTCATCGGGCCGCCGAAGATGATCGCGCCGGCGTGCTCCGCCATCGTCTCCGGCAGAGGATCACCGAGAACCGGCCGGCGGATGTCGAGCGCATAGCCGCGCCCGGCGAGGATCTGGCCGACGCGGCCTGGCGTGGAGGTCTCCTGGTGAAGGACGACGAGAATTTTCTCGGGCGGCATCTTCTCGGGCATGTCGTTCAGGCGCCATCCTCACATGGCGCTCAGTCCTCCGTCGAGCTTGATCTCGGCTCCGGTCATGAAGCGCGATTCGTCGCTGGCCAGATAGATGGCCGCAAAGGCGACGTCTTCCACCGTGCACAGCCGGCCGAGCGGCACCTGGGCCGCGAGCTTCGCCGTCTGCTCTCCGGTGAGGGGCCTGCGTTCGCCGTTTCGGGCGAACAGGTCCTCCAGTAGCGGGGTCGCGATGAATGCCGGGTGAATAGAGTTCGCCCGGATGTCGTCGCCCTTGCGCGCGGCCGATAGCGCCGTCGACTTGGTCAGCATCCACACCGCGGCCTTCGAGGTGTTGTAGGCGGCAATGTTCGGGCCTGCGACGAGGCCGGCGATCGAGGAGATGTTGACGATGGAGGCCGGCTGGCTCTCGCGGAGCAGTGGCATCGCCAGCCGGCTGCCGAGATAGACCGAATCGAGATTGATCGACATGCAGCGCCGCCAGGCGTCCGGCTCGGTATCGTCGACCGCGCCGATCGCCCAGATACCGGCGTTGTTGACGAGGACGCTCAGGCCCTCGAACGCCTGCCGGCATGTGTCCAGCGCCGAGATCCAATCGCTCTCAGACGTCACGTCATGCGCCATGCTTGCCGCAGAGCCGGGGTGGCGCGCGTTGATCTCGGCCGCCACGCCGGAGGCCGCCGAGCCGTCGATGTCGGTGACCATCACCCGCGCGCCCTCGGCGACGAAGGCCCGGGCGAGCGCGCTGCCGATGCCTCCCGCCCCGCCGGTGATGAGGGCGATCTTCCCGTCCAGCCGGCCGTGTGGCCGCGTCGCAGTGCTCAAGGCATGTCGCTCCAGGCGCTCGGATCCGCCCGTCAGCCTTTCGGGTTACAGTGGTTTGCGGGCCAACTCAAGCCGCCCGCCGCCTGCGCGGGTCCTCCCGCCCGTCGGCATGGATGACCGCAATTGCCGGCCTCAGGCCGCGCCGTCGTCCGTGTGCGGCGCATGTTCGACACGCTTCCGCAGCATGATGCGGTCGCGCGAGGAGACGCCGAGCAGTTCGGCGACGCGCCAGATGAAATTGTCCTCGAACTCGTGCACCTCGCCATCGGCGTAGACGAGCTGCCAGAGCATCTCGATGACGCCATGCCGGCCCTCGTCGTCGAGATTGCGCTTCAGCACGCTGGTGAAGGCGTAGAGATCGATGGCCTCCAGGTCGCGCCTCCGCGCCTCCTCGATCAGCTGCGAGGTCTGGGCGTCGTCGAGCGCGAAGTGGTCCTTGAGGATCGAGCGAAGCTTCGCCCGCTCGTCCTCGTCGATGACGCCGTCCACCGCGATCGCATGCACCGCGAGCGCGGCCGTCGCGACCTTCGGATCGCCGGCGTCGAATTCGGGCTCGTCCGCGCCCGTCTTCAGGCTGCGGATCACCTTCTGGATCGCGTTGAACATCCGGCCTCTGTCTGAGCCGCCACCGCAGTTGGCTGCTACCTTTCAGCCGTTGATTGTAGCGGCGATGGAGCGGCGACCAAGACCCGCGCGGACGTAAAGCCGGAGCGTGTCTTCCAGGTCACATTGTTGCGCCAATGACCCAGGGGGTGAACTCGTTGTCGCCGAACCCAAGCTGCTCGCTCTTCGACTTTTCGCCCGAAGCGACCCGCAACAGCACGTCGAACACCCGCTGGCCCATCTCCTCGACGCTCACGCCGTGCGAGAGGATCTCGCCGCAATTGACGTCCATGTCCTCGGCCATCCGCTCGTACATGGCGGTGTTGGTGGCGAGTTTGACGCTGGGCGCCGGCTTGAAGCCGAACACCGAGCCGCGTCCCGTCGTGAAGCAGACAATCGTCGCGCCCGAGGCGACCTCGCCGGTGATCGAGGCAGGGTCGTAGCCCGGCGAATCCATGAACACGAAGCCCTTCGTCGTCACCGGCTCGGCATACTTGTAGACCCCGACGAGGTTGGTGGTCCCGCCCTTGGCGGCCGCGCCGAGCGACTTCTCGAGGATCGTGGTCAGCCCGCCGGCCTTGTTGCCGGGGGAGGGGTTGTTGTTCATGTTGCCGCCGTTGCGGGCGGTGTAGCCTTCCCACCACTTGATGCGCTCGACCAGTTTCTCGCCCACGGCCCTGTCCGCCGCCCGGCGGGTGAGCAGGTGCTCGGCCCCGTAGATCTCCGGCGTCTCGGCGAGGATCGCGGTGCCGCCGTTGCGCACCAGGATGTCGGCGGCCACCCCCAGCGCCGGATTGGCGGTGATGCCCGACCATGCGTCGGAGCCGCCGCACTGGAGCGCCAGCGAAAGGTGTTCCGCCGACACGGTCTCGCGGCGCGCGGCATTGGCGGCAGGCAGCATCGCCTCGATGCGGCGGACGCCCTCGTCCACCGCCTTGCGGGTGCCGCCCCAGTCCTGGATGGTCATGTGCTGGAAGCGGCTGTCGTCATTGAGCCCATAGGCATCGATCAGGAAGCGGATCTGGTTGACCTCGCAGCCGAGCCCGACCAGCAGCACGCCGGCGCAGTTCGGGTGCCGGACATAGCCCCACATGGTGCGCTGCAGGGTGTCGAAGCCCTCGCCGGCATCGGCCAGGCCGCATCCAGTTCCGTGCACGAAGGCGGTCACGCCGTCGACGTTCGGGAAGGCGGCCAGCCGCTCGGGGGTGAAGTGCGCGGCGATCATGCGTGCGACGGTGGCAGAGCAGTTCACGGTCGAGACGATGCCGATATAGTTGCGGGTCGCGACCCGCCCGTCGTGGCGGACGATCCCCTGGAACGTCGCCCGCTCTGTCTCCGGCACGAAGTCGGTCGGCCGCGCCTCGGCGCCGAACGCGTAGTCGCGGGAGAAATTGCCCATGACGCAGTTGTGGGTGTGCACATGATCGCCGGGCGCGATGTCGGAGGCGGCGAAGCCGATAATCTGGCCGTACTTGCGCACCTCCGCCCCGGCCGCAATCGGCGCGGTGGCGATCTTGTGGCCGGATGGAATCTCGGCGGCGCAGGTGACATTCTCGCTCGCGATCGACGTGCCGGCGGCAAGCCGGCCGGTCGTCGTGACGACATTGTCGATGGGGTTGAGACGGACGACGCGCGCCGCCGCCTCGCGGATGGGGGATGTCTCGTTCACGTCTGTCGTCCGTTTCTGTGGCCGGGGATCGCTCAGGGGGTCTGCGCCCCGCTGATCCCCACGAAGACCGAATAGAGCGAGCGCGTCGCGGTGATGAACAGCCGGTTGCGCTTGGGCCCGCCGAAGGTGAGGTTCGACACCATCTCGGGGATGCGGATGATGCCGATGAGCGTCCCGTCCGGCGCGTGGCAATGTATACCGTCCTGTGCGCTGGTCCAGACATTCCCCTCGACATCCACCCGCATCCCGTCCGGCACGCCCGGCGAGACCTCGGTGAAGACGCGGCCATTGGCGAGCCGGTCGCCTTCGACCTCGAAGACCCGGATGTGGTGCGGTCCGTCCGGATCGTGGCTGAGGCCGGAATCGGCGATGTAGAGCAGGCGCTCGTCGGGCGAGAAGGCGAGGCCGTTCGGCTTGACGAAGTCGTCGGCGACGACTGTGACATCCATTGTTGCGGGATCCACCCGGTAGACGAAGCAGCCCTCCTG
>JAEYRQ010000002.1 GCA_023435545.1 Pseudomonadota bacterium
CTCCGGCGTCACCAGCGGGATCACTTCGGCGTAGAAGCTGGTTCCGGACGCGGGGACAGCGAAGACCGGCGGCAGCTCTGCCGGCCGGTGACGGTTCACCGCCGCCAGCGCCGCGTCCAGCGCCGCATCGCCGCCGGAACTGCCCGTGCGCAGTCGCCGCGCGCCATCGACGAAGCATGGATTCCTGTCCGACAGAATCGCCTCGGCCGCCGCGTTCAAGGCGGCGATGCGGCCGCGCCGGTCGAGCAAGAACAGCGCGTTTGGAAGCGTATCGATCAGTTGCAGCGCCGCACGGGTCGTGTCGGTCAAGCCGGCGACGTGACGCAACATCGCGAATGATCGGGTCAGATGGGGTGCAGTCCGATCGAGAAAGGCTATTGTCGCGGCCTGCTTGTCCTCGCCGTCGCGGAATCGCAGATTGCACGTCAGACCGAACAGGCGCTGATCCGACCGGTGGAGCACGATGCCTCCCCCGGTTCCAATATCCTCCTGTGGCCTGACCCAGTCGGCGTAGAATTCCGTCCGCTGCAACGTGTCGCGACTGCACATCTCCTCGGCGTAGATCGCCGTGCCGAGGGGCATGCGCATCTGGGCAGGTATCCAGGGATTGAGCGCGGCGTAGTGTGACAGATACGTCCCCACGAAATCGGGGTCGTAACGCGTATACACAAGCCCGGTGTTGCAGCCGGCAACAGAATCATGACCGTGCAAGGCGATGTAGGCGCCGTCCAGTACGGCACCCAGCCGGACGCAGACATCGGACCATCGCGTGGGATCGACGCCCGCCGCATAGATGGTCTCGATCAGATCGTCGTAGGTCCGATCGTCTACCCGCAGCACGCTCCGCCTCCCATTCCCGTGCGGCAGCATAGTCCGTTTGCATCATGCCACGTTGGTGCCTGCAGCTACAATCAGTGCGGGATAACGACTCCGCCCCGAGGCGACAGCGACGATACGGGCGGCAACGGAGAGATCGCATATGCCGCGCAGGATCGCTCGCCTGACATGTTTCGGCCTGGGCTTTTGGCTCGCCGCCGTCCCCGCCACTGCGGAGGCGGCCGCGGAGGCGGCTCCGGCCTTCCCCGTCACATATCAGCGGCAGGGCTATCTGGGCATCTCGCTCGGCAGGGACGGCGGCGACCCGATTGGCCTGTGGCGGTCCGCCGTCGCCGATTTCGACGGCGATGGCCGCCAGGACGTGATCTTCACCGGCAACGCGCGTGCGCTCCACCAGGTGAAGCGCCTGCCGGTGAAGCTGTTCGTCAGCAACGGCACGACGCTCGTCGATGCCACCAAGCGGCTGCTGCCGTCCAATCCCCTCAACCAGCTCGCACGCGACATCCATGTCGCCGATTTCAACGGCGATGGCCGGCTCGACATCTTCTTCAGCAATCACGGAACCGAAATCACCGATCCTTTCCCGGGTGAACAGAACCAGATCTTCCTGTCGACGGAGGCGGGACCATTCGTCGACGGGACCGACACGTGGTTGCCGGCGGTGACCGACTTCAGCCATGGCTCCTCGGTGGCCGATTTCGATGGCGACGGCCTGCCAGACATCTTCGTCACCAATCTCGGCGACGACGAACTCAACTGGACGACGCTGCTTCTCAACGAGGGAGGACAGCGGATGCGCAAGGTCGCGGATTTCAACGATCGCGGCGATTACCTGCCGGACGTCCAGGGACCGTACTGGTCCCATCCGCTGGACATCGACGGGGACGGCGACGTGGACATCTATCACGCCGAACTCTATGTCGGCGCCAATCGCAAGACGATCCGCTATCTGGAGAACGACGGCAGCGGGCGTTTCTCCGTCTCCGGACCGCGCAAGACGGTGACAGCCTTCCCGCAGAATCCGAAGCACGTCGCCCAGGACTCCAGGGCCGCCGACGTCAACCGGGATGGCCTGCCCGACCTGATCCTCTACGACAACATCGAGGACGGTAGTGTTGTCGTGCAGGTATTGATCAACAAGGGCAACGGCAAGCTCGTCTCGGAACCGAAGCGTGTTCCGCGTATCCCGAAGAAGCTGACCGGCCATCCGCGCTTCGAGGTTGCCGATCTCGACGGCGACGGCGACCCGGACATCTTCCTCAACAATTTCCGGCCCGGCTTCGACGGCACCGACATCGTCATGCTGCTCAACGACGGGAAGGGCTTTTACAGCGTGGCCCCGGCGCGGTTCCATCCACAGATCAGGCCGGCCTACGCGGTGATCGACGTCAATGACGACGGATTGCCCGACTTCCTCAGCGACGAGACCTGGTCGCGCGACTGGCAGAACGATCCGAAGAACCAGCTGCTGGTGACGCTCGCCCGGCTCGACAGCCGGGTGGTGCGCAAGGGCTGGAGGACGGACGACGCGATCGCCGGCGGCTCGGCCAACGACCAGCTCGCCGGCCTCGCCGGCAACGACATCCTGCGCGGCAATGGCGGCAACGACGTTCTGATCGGCGGCCCGGGAGCGGACCGGCTGTTCGGCGGACCCGGCTCCGACCGGTTCGTCTACAAGACGCTGGCAGACAGCCTGCCGGGGGCGGAAGACGTGATCGAGGACTTCAACGGAAAGCAAGGCGACCGGATCGTGATGTCCAGGATCGACGCAGACCGCACGCGCGCAGGCAATCAGGCCTTCGGGTTCATCGGCAAGCGGCGCTTCAGCGGCAAGCCCGGCGAGTTGCGGTTCGCCAAGGGGTTCCTGGAAGGCGATGTCGACGGTGATGGCGTCCCTGACATCCGCATCCAGGTGAAGACGACGAAACCGTTGAAGCCAGGCCACATCGTGCTGTGACCGGGCAGCCGTGCACGGGCGACACTATCGTCAGACGAGCACCTTATGCCGCGCCACGGGGATGCCGGTGCGTACCTTGTCGAGATAGTCGAGGTCGAGGCGGGCCGCACACCAGCCGATGACGTCGGAGCATTCGGCGACCTTGGCGCCCCAGGGGTCGATCACCATCGAGTGGCCGTAGCACTGGCGCCGGCCTTTGTCGTGCGCGAACACCTGGCCGCAGGCGACGACATAGGTCTGGGTCTCGATGGCGCGGGCGCGCAGCAGGATCTCCCAATGGTCCTTGCCGGTCTGCATGGTGAAGGCGGCCGGCACCATGATCACCTGGGCGCCGGCGGCCGCGAGCTTCTGGTAGAGCTCCGGGAAGCGCAGGTCGTAGCAGATCGAGCAGCCGATCCTGACGCCCTCGCAGTCGTAGGTGACGATCTCCGACCCGCCGCGCATGGTGTCAGATTCGCGGTAGGTCTGCCCGCCGGGCACCTCGACATCGAACAGGTGGATCTTGCGGTAGCGGGGAACCT
>JAEYRQ010000118.1 GCA_023435545.1 Pseudomonadota bacterium
CGTCAGCATCATACTTGTACTCTGAATTATAATCGACGAGGTTATTGGTAGTAAGCTGCGACGTGTTATGATTGAAAACGAAATCGGCATACTCCGCTCTGTCGATCCGCTGCAGCGGATCGTAATGATACTTTTTGTGCAGGTTGGTAAACGGCGCCAATGCTGTCGCAATACCGGCTATATTGCCATTGTAGAGCGATTTCTCTACAGCCAACAACGTAAAAAAAATGTCACAAAAAGAACCTCTACCAGACTACATTCAAACTGCCATTATCAATCCTAAGATGATCAATATAAAACAAGTCATCCTTGAATTTATCATAGCATGTCGGGCAGGCTTCCTTAATAAAATGTGACTGCCGCTTAATTAGTATTCGTGTGTTTGGTTGAACGCTAGATACGTAATAAGGCCATCTGCTAAGACTAGTGCGGGAAAGTAGCTTTTCTAACCTCGGAAAATCATTACTAATGGAAATTGCCAAAATCGGTTGACCTTTCTGTACTAAGCTATCAATCAACTTTATCTTGGCATGATCAGTAATGCACCCAGGATTAAAAAAATACACATCTAATGTCTTGCCATTTTCCATCAACTTTACGATATCAGTACCAGTGACTCTCTCTACTAAGTGTCTGTCACCATTCCTGGAAACCTGGTTTACAAAATTCGATAAATTGAATGACTGTAAAACCAATCGTGTGGAATCTAGGGAATTAGATCGCGGCTCTTTTGCTGGAGCCAATTGCCTATACACGCTACCGTTTGATGAATAAATGGGTTGGCAACCTATTAAAGCAAAACAAACCCATAGCAACAAAGAGAAATAAAATGCTTCTCTTCTTCCAATTCTTCTAAAGTCAACACCTTTCACAATAAGACAAAATTAAATACTAAAAATAGGGGGGGGAGTGTTATTAACCTCCCCACCTAGAAAAGCCATTATTGAATGTCGACAACTACACTACCGATGTAGTTGTAATTCATCAAAATCCTAACGAAATAGGTGTGAACATTAATCAGTTTCAGTAGGCTTTACCCCTAACTCCTTGTTTAGTTTCTCTATAAACTCCTTCTCAAAAACAGTAACCACCTTCTTTTTCAAAAAAGGCTTATACCAAGTCACACCACCGTTACCCTCACTTCCGCCTTTGTCATTCTCATCAAAGGCATACGAAATAGAAATTCTGGATGTTGTAGCAGTAGCCCAGTCTTCCTCCCTTCCTGTAAAGTGAAATATATATTCATTTTCTCCACCACCACTAAATATATTAATCGTAAAATAACGCTCTCCATCATTGTAATGATCGCTATAAATCGTATCAGATTTTCCATCCGTAAAATCAACCATGTAGTTCTTTACCGTATCACGACGAATATTTGAGCTTTCTTTTATTACTTTTTCAACTGCATCTTCTAATCTGTATTTTGAAACTGGATATTCATAAGCTTTAATAGATCCATGTGTGCCTGCACCAATACATGATACTAAAAAGAGAGCCAACCACAGATATACCAATACAGTTCTTTTCATGACTTGTCGTTTTTACTGTATCAGTATTTAGGGCCACTATTTTCCATTTGCCTTTTTCTTTCTTCAGGGACTTCTTTTTTTAAGGTTTCTGCCGTTTGGAATGCTCCTTTACCAAATTTTGCGGCTTTAGCAGTTTCCTTTGTTACCTTCTTACCGGTAACATTGTCCTTTTCACCTTTTTCATGTTTCTCAATTGTTTTTTCTGCGCGCTTTATATAATCTTCGTTCGCCTTTGAACTTCGCTTACTAAGTATTCCCCCAAAACCCCGTATGTCTTCGCCATCATAATCCAAATCATGTTGCTTAGCATTCGCATCAGTTTCATCAATAGGGTCTAAGTCATAATTATCATACTTTTTTGTATAAGTTTCGCCTTCTCTCGGTAGTTGAGGGTTATTAGGACCTTGATAAATTCCGTGCATATTAACATCCGATGTTGTCATGAAAGGTTTGCCCGTCGAATTGTCAATGTACTCGTATTTAATTCCGGGACCCTGTGTGTTTTTATTCTTTAGTTCATAATCCTTCGTTACACCGATTGAGGTTACATTTCCCTTTTTCAAGTCAACTAAAATTTGAAATGTTGCGTACTCCTTCGAGATCAATCCCATCAATCACTCTATTCTCTGCAAAAGCATATGTGCTATTCCATGGATAATCTTTTGCTAGCGGATCAACAGACATAAATCGACCAATTCTGCTATCGTATATTCTAAAGCTAAAGTCTAAGCTATTTCCGATACCTTTTATCTCATTGTCCTTCTCTTGTCCGTTGAACCCAAACCTATAATCCTTCACCTCCGCATCCTGGTCGCGGTTACACTCTATGTAGGTATAGCTATGGGTCACAACATCCAATATGTAGTAATCCACACCGTGAACATCAAAAGAAGCATTCGAATAACCTCCTGCACTGAACACCAACTTAAACGGTGTGCTGTTGATCGCAGTGCCGTTCAGCTCTATCAAGCCTTCCCTGCTCATCTCCTCACTGGTGATCACCTCCCATTCCTGGGTGTTCACGTTCTGCTGACGTAATTCAACAACCATCGGCATCTCGTAATTATGATTCGACACCTGCGTCTGAATCCGCACCTCTGTCTCAGCCTGAACATTCCCTCCGCTCAGCAGCATACTCACACTCACATCCTCTCCCTCCTCTGCATATACCA
>JAEYRQ010000168.1 GCA_023435545.1 Pseudomonadota bacterium
GCGGCGAGCTTGTAGCGGTAGACCGGGAAGCCGAGCATGATCATCCGACGCTCGTTCTGCCGGATGCCTTGCAACACGCGCCCGAAGCGTGAGGCGACGATCGCCCGGCACAGAAGAACGAAACCGGTCAGCGCAGTCAGTGCGACGAAGTAGAAGGTGCGATCGTCGTCGATGCCAAGCCCCGGCATCTCGCTGCGCCCGGCGAACATGAACAGCCCATCATCGCCGCCATACCGCTGAAGCGAGACGAACAGGAAGAACAACATCTGCGCGAAGGCCAGCGTGATCATGATGAAGTAGACGCCCGACGTCCTGAGCGACAGCGCGCCGATGACGAGCGCCGCCAGCGCCGACACGACGACCGCCAGCGGCCAGACGACAGGGGCCAACTCGGTGCCGGGAAGCCCGAACAGATCGGACCCGTCATAGGCGTGGAAGGAGAGGATCGCGACCACATAGGCGCCGACGCCCAGATAGGCCGCGTGCCCGAAGCTGACCAGCCCGCAGTAGCCGAGGATCAGGTCGAGACTGACCGCCGCGATCGCCAGGATCAGGATACGGGTGACCGTAGACGTCATGTAGTAGTTGCCCGTCGCCTCGGCCAGGAACGGAAAGGCGATCAGCAGCACCAGGCCAGCGATCAGGAACGGTCCCTGCCAGGATGCCGGCATGTCAGCGCGCCGTCATCGGAAACAGGCCGCTCGGCCGGATGACCAGGACCACCGCCATCAGCAGGTAGACCATCATCGAGGCGAGCCCGGCGCCGACGCCGTCGGCCTCCGACGGTGGCATGAACAGCTTCAGCATGTCGGGCACGAAGGCGCGGCCGAGCGTGTCGACGATGCCGACCAGCACCGCGCCCACCAGCGCACCGCGGATCGAGCCGCTGCCGCCGATGACGATGACCCCGAAGGCCAGGATCAGGATGTGCTCGCCCATCCCGCCCTGCACCGAAACGAGCGGTCCCGCCATCGCGCCGGCGAAGCCGGCGAAGACGGCGCCGGCGGCGAAGAGGGCGGTATAGAGCAGCGCGATGTCGACGCCGAGCGCGCCGACCATTTCGCGGTTGGTCGAGCCGGCCCGGATCAGCATGCCGATGCGGGTTCGGGCGATGACCAGCCACATCAGCAGCGCGACCAGGATGCCGGCGGCGATGATCGCGATCCGGTAGACAGGGTAGGGGATGCCCGGGATGATCTCCACCGATCCCGTAAGCGCCGGCGGCACGTTGAGGAACAGCGGCGTGCGCCCCCAGATCATCGTCACCGCCTCGTTGATGAACAGGATCAGGCCGAAGGTCGCCAGCACCTGGTCGAGATGATCGCGCTGGTAGAGCCGGCGGATGACGATGACCTCGATGAGGATGCCGGCCAGCGCGGCGGCCGGCAGCGCGGCGAGCAGCCCGATCGTGAACGATCCGGTCAGGCGCGTGACCGTCGCCGCGACATAGGCCCCGATCATGAACAGCGAGCCGTGGGCGAGATTGATCACGCCCATGATCCCGAAGATCAGGGTCAGCCCCGCCGCGACGAGGAACAGGAAGATGCCGAGCTGCAGCCCGTTGAGGGTCTGCTCGATGAACAGGAGCATCTGACCGAGGTCTCCCCCCGCAACCACGGTTCACGGACGCACCGGGCGGACGGCCGCAGCCATCCGCCCTGTAGCGATACCCGTCAGTTCATCGGGCATTGGTCCGCGTAGGCGTCCACCAGGTCCTCGGCGATGACTCCCGTGGTGACAAGATGCAGCTTGCCGTCGCTGCCCTTCTCCACGGTGATCGCGTACCAGGTGTTGACGGGGTGGTTGTTGGTTCCGAACTTGAAGTCGCCGCGGGCGGACTCGAAGTCGCCGGCCTTGATGCCCGCCCGGAACGCGTCCTTGTCGGCCTTAACCTTGCCGCCGGAGGCCTTCAGGCCCGCGCCGATCGCCTTGGCGGTGTCATAGCCCTGCGATGCGTAGGGGGTCGGTTCGCGCCCGTATTTCGCCCGGAAGCCCTCGACGAACCGCTTGTTCACCTCATTGTCGAGGTCGATGTTCCAGTGGCTGGAGGTCGCCACACCGAGCGAGGCCTCGCCGACCGCCTCCATGATGCGCTGCTCGAGGCTTGGTGCCGAGACGATCAACGGGATGGAATCCTTCAAGCCCGCCTGGTCGTACTGCTTCATGAAGTTGATGCCCATGCCGCCCGGCAGGAAGTAGAACACCATTTCCGGATTGGCGGCCCGGATCTTGGCGATCTCGGCGGCATAGTCGGTCTGGCCGAGCTGGGTATAGATCTCGTCGACGATCTCGCCCTTGAAATAGCGTTTGAATCCGGCGATCGAATCCTTGCCGGCCTGATAGTTCGGGGCGAGCGCCACGGCTGACTTCTTGCCGGCCTTCTCGGCGGCGATACCGGCCGCCTCGTGCAGGCTGTCGTTCTGCCAGGAGATCACGAAGTAGTCCTCGTGGCACTTGTCGCCGGCAAAGGTCGACGGCGCCGCGTTCGGCGAGACATAGAACAGGCCGGCTCCCAGCGTCATCGGCGCAACGATGGGAGCGATGTTGGAGAAGATCACGCCGGTGATCAGCTCGACGCCGTCGCGCTTGATCATGCGGTCGGCGACCTGCTGCGCCGTCTCCGGCTTCAGGCCGTCATCCTCGACGATGAGCGAGATGTCGGCGCCGCCGAGCTTGCCGCCTTCCTCGTCCATCGCCAGCAGGAAGCCGTCGCGCACGTCCTCCCCGAGATAGCCGGCGGGGCCGGACAGGGTGGTGATCATACCGATCTTGACCGGTTCGGCCATGGCCGGCGCGGCGGCGACGGCTACCCCGAGGCCGATCGCGGCGAGTGAGAGTCGTACTGCCATCTTGCATGCTCCCATTGGTCTTATGCTGTACCCCTGGCGGCGGCCGTGAACCGACACCGATTTATTTTAGGTTTAAACTGTCGCGCTTGTCGCCCTGCTGTCAATCGCCGGATCGACATTCAGTCCGAAGAAGTTCGCCGCATTCGTTCCCAGTATCTTGCGACGGTCCTCCCCGGTCAGCCCCTCCGCCGTCCTGACCAGCCTGCCCATCGACTGTTCGCCGAGCGGAAAGGGATAGTCCGTGCCGAACATTACCCGGTCCGCGCCCATCACGTCGACCAGCAGCTTGAGCGATCGCTGATCGAAGATGGCGGAATCGACGTGGAAGCGGTCGATGTAGGCCGAGGGCGGCTTCGGACAGTCGTTGCGCACGACGTCGCGGTGGTGCCAGGCATTGTCGACGCGACCCAGCAGGTAGGCGAAGCTCCCCCCGCCATGCACGAAGCAGAGTTTCAGCGATCGCGGCAGCCGCTCGAACGCGCCTGACAGGATCAGCGAGAGGATCGAGAGCTGCGTCTCGGCCGGCATCGCCACCAGCCACTGCAGCATCCAGCGCGACATCCGCTCGGTTCCGAGCATGTCCCAAGGATGGACCAGCACCGGGGCGCCGATCGCAGAGCAGTGGCTCAGGAATGTGATCAGTCCCTCGTCATCGAGGTCGCGGTCGCCGACATGGTTGCCGATCTGGACGCCCAGATGCCCGTCCGCCATCGCCCGCTCGACCTCGCGGCAGGCCAGGTCGGTGTCCTGGAGCGGCACCTGCGCCAATGCCGCGAGACGGTCGGGAGCGCAGGCGGCAAGCTCCAGCGCAGCGTCGTTGAAGATGCGCGCACAGTCCGCCGCCTCCTGCGCCTTGCGCAAATAGCCGAACAGGACCGGCGTCGCGCAGAAGATCTGCAGGTCTATGCCGTCACGGTCCATCTCCTCGATGCGCTTGTCCGCGTCCCAGCAGGCCGAGTAGATCGGCCGGAACTCGCGCTCGCCGACCATCACCATCGCGCGGTCGTCGCCGAGGTGCTTCATCCACGGCCAGTCGGGCGTGCCGAAACGCTCGGCGAGGTCCGGCCACTCCCGCGGGAAGAAGTGGCTGTGCATGTCGACGACGGTCATCGTTGCGAAGTCCCTTGCCTTCGTCATCCCGGACGTCCCGCAGGGACGAGCCGGGATCGGGAGGTCTCCATCACTTGTGCCCTCCCGATCCCGGATCGGCGACGACGCGCCGTCCGGGATGACGGAGAGGTGAAGCGGCGACCACCATCCTCAGATGTCCGCCCAGCCATCTGGCGGCGTCTTGCCGGGGTGGAGCGCGCCGCACTCAGGGCATGTGCGCGCCGTCTCGTCGGCGTAGAACGCCTCGTAGAGCGGCGGCAGGTCCTTGACGATGTCCTTCACCTCCACCTCAATGCGGTGGACCAGCGCACCGCACTCGAAGCAGTACCACTCGAAGCCGTCCTTCATGTCCGGTGTGCGCGGGCTCTCGACCACCAGGCCGATGGAGCCCGCCTGTGGGCGCTGCGGCGAGTGGCGGGCATGTGCCGGCAGCATGAACACCTCACCCTCGCGGATCGGCACGTCGTAGATCTTGCCGCCTTCGGCGATCTTCAGGATCATGTCGCCCTTGAGCTGGTAGAAGAACTCCTCGACCGGATCGTCGTGGAAATCGGCGCGGCGGGTGGGTCCGCCGACGCTCCTCACGCTCATGTTCGCCTTGTTTTGGGACAGGG
>JAEYRQ010000188.1 GCA_023435545.1 Pseudomonadota bacterium
GGCCAGAGATGCGCGCCTGATAATCGGCGGCGCAGCGCTGGCCGCGCCGGCAGGAATGCCCCGGCTCGCCGGCCATGCCGCAGCGGCAGGGATTCATCGCCGCGACGAGCTGGAACCGGGCGGGATAGGTGACGCGATGCATGGCGCGGGCGATCACCGCCTCGCCCGCCTCCAGTGGCTCGCGCAACGCATCGAGCGCCTGCGGCGCGAACTCGGGCAGTTCGTCGAGGAACAGGACGCCATTGTGTGCGAGCGAGACCTCGCCCGGCCGCGCGCGGGTGCCGCCCCCCACCAGCGCGGCCATCGAGGCGGAATGATGCGGGGCGCGGAACGGACGCTCGGTCGAGAGCCGGCCTCCGGCGAGCGTGCCGGCGATCGACTGGACCATCGAGACCTCGAGAAGCTCGGCCGGCGACAGCGGCGGCAGAATGGAGGGGAGGCGCTGGGCCAGCATCGACTTGCCGGCACCGGGCGGTCCGACGAACAGCAGGTTGTGGCCACCGGCCGCGGCGATCTCCAGCGCGCGCTTGGCGGTCTCCTGTCCGCGGATGTCGCGAAGGTCGAGCCGCGCCGCCGCCGGCTCGCGCACTGCCGGCCGGGGGCGCGAGAGGACCTGCGTGCCCTTGAAATGATTGGCGATCTGGATCAGGTCGGCGGGCGCGACGATGTCCATGTCCGGACTCGCCCAGGCCGCTTCCGAACCGCATTCGGCAGGGCAGATCAGTCCGAGGCCCATGCCGTTGGCACCAATCGCCGCCGGCAGCACGCCACTGACCGGGGTAATCCGGCCGTCGAGCGCAAGCTCGCCCAGAACGCACCAGCCGGCGAGCGCATCAGCCGGAAGCGCGCCGATTGCCGCCATCAGTCCGACTGCGATCGGCAGGTCGAAATGGCTGCCCTCCTTGGGCAGGTCGGCAGGCGCGAGATTGACGGTGATGCGCTTGGGCGGCAGCGCCAGGCCGACTGCGGTCAGCGCCGCGCGCACCCGCTCCCGGCTCTCGGCCACCGCCTTGTCCGGCAGCCCGACGACCGCGAAGCCAGGAATTCCCGACACCACCTGGCACTGAACATCCACCCGCCGGGCCTCGATGCCGACGAAGGCGACCGTTGTGACGCGCGCGACCATCGCCGATTGCCCCCCTTCGCGCGGCGGGCTGCCGCCTCGGGGGCAGCCGTGCCGATACCTGCAATCGCAAGTCTACGCAGGGGCGCCAGCGCACGCAAGAACATTATGCGAACATGCTGGCCGCGGCACGCTGGCAGGCGGCGGCGGAAACTACTGGTCCACGGCGATGCGCTCGAGCTCGCGATAGGTCACCGACAGCACCTGGAACAGGACCGCGGTCGACCAGCCGAACAGCAGCACGCCGTTCATCGCCGTCATCGGCCCGATCAGGTTCCATCGGGGCTCGGGGAGCACGTTGCCGTAGCCGAGCGTCGTGTAGTTGACAAAGGCGAAGGAGAAGTCGTCGGCACCGGCCGGCGTCACGCCCACCGTCTGATAGAGCATCGCCCAGTTCGCGATCTCGACCATATGGGCGATCATCAGCACGGCCACCGCCGTCACCATGATCACCACCAGCCGCACCATCGCGCTGCGGTGGAACGACATGACGAGGCGGGTGCGCAGGGCGCGCACTAAAACCGTCATCGCCGCCGCGTGGACGGCGATGTTGAGCAGGCTGACGCCCATCCCCAGACCGAGCTCCTGCAACATGACCGGCCGGGGCGGGGCCGGCTCAGGCCGGCAGATCCTTCGCCGCCATGGCGGTCATGAACAGGGCGACGCCGGCGAACAGCAGATTGATGCCGACCAGCAGCCCCACCGCCCACACGGCCGTTCCCGGCCAACCCGCCAGCAGCAGCACCGCGAGCGCCAGGTCGATGATGCCCGAGACGATCATCCACACCCAGCTCGAGGCCGCCGCCTTGCGGAACTCGATGCCGGCAACGATCTGGAAGACGCCCTCGATGACGAACATGGCGATCAGCACCATGGTCAGCGTCAGCGCGCCGGCGAAGGGATCGGCGACGAGGATGAAGCCGACGACGACGGCGAGCACCCCGGTCAGCACCGACCACCAGAAGCCGGGGGCTTCCCGGTGACGGAAGGTCGACACCAGGCGAACGATGCCGCCGATGATGAACAGCCACCCGACGAAGACCGCGGTGGTCAGCGTCGCGATCTGCGGCCACAGGATGGCGATCAGGCCGAGGACCACCATCACGGCGCCCTCGATCATGAACAGCGTGCGGTTCTCCCGGATGGCCTCGCGGGCGCGATCGGTCATCTCGGCAGGCGACGGCATTGCGGCATTGCTGGATTGCATGACTGGCCTCCCCGATTCATGCGCGCACAGAATCCCACCATGCGCCCGTTTCGTCCAGTGGCCAGACGTGCCGGCAGGGGACGCTGCCGGCCCCCACGCTTCGTCTAGCCTCGCTTGGCTTCACCCCGTTTGGCTTCGATGGAGTCCCAGACGATCGCCGCCACATCCGGGCCGCCCAGGTTCTTCACCGCGCGCAAGCCGGTCGGGCAGGTCACGTTGATCTCGGTCAGATGGCCGTGGATCACGTCGATACCGACCAGGATGAAGCCGCGGCTGCGCATCTCCGGGGCCAGCCGCTCGCAGATCTCGCGCTCGCGGGCGGTGAGGTCGGTTGCCTGCGCGGCGCCGCCGCGGACCATGTTGGACCTCAGGTCATCGTCCGCCGGCACGCGGTTGACCGCGCCGGCGAACTCCCCGTCGACCAGCAGGATGCGCTTGTCGCCGTGCTTCACCTCGGGCAGGAAGCGCTGCACCACCCACGGCTCGCGGAAGGTGACGGAGAACAGGTCGTAGAGCGAGCCGAAGTTGAGGTCGTTGCGGGTGATGCGGAACACCGCGCCGCCGCCGTGGCCGTAGAGCGGCTTCATCACGATGTCGCCGAACTCGCGGCGGAACGCCTCGATCTCGCTCCTGTCGCGGGTGATGACGGTCGGGGGCATCAGGTCCGGGAAGGTGGTCACCAGGATCTTCTCCGGCGCGTTGCGTACGCCGGCCGGATCGTTGACCACCAGCGTCTGCGGATGGATGCGCTCCAGCATGTGGGTGGCCGAGATGTAGGCCATGTCGAAGGGCGGGTCCTGGCGCATCAGCACCACGTCGACCTCGGCAAGATCCCGACGTTCGGCGGGCCCA
>JAEYRQ010000353.1 GCA_023435545.1 Pseudomonadota bacterium
TATACTCTACTCGCGCGTGCCGGCAGGGGTCGCGCCACTGCGCGCGTCTCAACGGTGGCCAATCGGGCGGCACCCGGCCCGGCCTGAGCAATTTGTCCACTGGCCTCCAGGAGCGCTGGTGATCGAGGGGGAGGGAGGCCACCTCCCCCGCTCGTCCCGAGTCCCTCGAGGAACCGACGGGCGGCGCCATCGGCGGGCTCGACCGACAGCCAAGGCCAAATCAGCGCGTCCTCGCGGCCGCTGGAACACGCGGCTGTGATCGGCCAATCCGGCAGATCGAACGCAAATCGCCATCTTTTTCTCTAGTATGAGCGCATCCGGAACCGGACCGGGGCTGGGTGCCGCATGCCCGATTGTGCAATCGCATGCGCCCTTCATCGTCTGGATCCGACTGCCGTAGTGTCGTTCAGGTCACTTGACCATGTGGTGACCGCTGGCATGCTACGGTGCCAGTCTGCGGCGATGTCAGGTCCCGGAGGGTTCGGCCTCCGGGTCACGAAAGGACAGCAGTTTGACGAATACGTATTCGGGGTTCCTGACCGCCGGCGCCGCAGCCGCGAGCCTGGTCGTGAGCGTGCTCGCGGCGGCCGGACAAGCCGCGCCGGTTCCGGTGGAAGCCGAACCGGTGCGCAGCGAGCGGGTGGTCGAGGAAGCCACCGCGATTGGCACGCTGATCTCCGCGGAATCCGTCACGATCAGTCCGGAGATCGCCGGCAGGATCTCATCGATCGGCTTCACCGAGGGGTCGCCCGTCAAGACGGGTGACGTGCTGTTCCAGCTTGACTCGTCGGTGCATGAGGCCCAGCTGATCGAGGCCCAGGCCAACCACGAGCTTCGGCAAAGGAATTTCGAGCGGGCGGACGGGCTTCTCCAGTCACGCTCCGGAACGGCCCGCGCACGCGACGAAGCCTTTTCGGAACTGCAGGTGGCCGAGGCCCTTCTCACGCTTGCACAGAGCCGCCTCGACAAGATGCGCATCGTCGCGCCCTTCGACGGGATCGTCGGATTGCGCGACGTCAGCGTCGGGGAATACGTACAGCCCGGACAGAAGCTGGTGAACCTCGAAAAGATCGATCCGGTGAAGGTGGATTTCTCGGTTGCGGAGCGCTACCTGCCCTACGTCCACAACGGAGGCCGAATCCAGGTGAAGGTCGACGCGCTGGGCGATCGTACATTCACCGGCGAGGTTTACGCGATCAATCCGCAGATCGATCCTGCCGGACGCTCGATCGCGCTGAGGGCAGAGGTACCCAATCCCGACGGGACGCTCCGGCCAGGCCTGTTCGCGCGTGTGGCGCTGGAAACCCAGTCGCGCGAGAGCGCCATCGTGGTCTCGGAGGACGCGATCGTCACCGATGCCAGCGGCGCCTTCGTCTATCGGATTATCGACGGCAAGGCGGTCCGCTCCCCCGTCTCGATCGGCCAGCGGCGCTACAGGCAGGCCGAGATCACGCAGGGTCTGGCGGAAGGCGACATCGTGATCGTCGCCGGCCAGATCAAGATCCGCGACGGGGCGGCGGTCGATCCCATGATGCGGGAGACACCCCCGCAGTCGGCCTCCGCCTCCTGACGCCGCTATGAAGATCTCCGAAGTCTGCGTTCGCCGACCGGTCTTCGCCACGGTCCTCAGCCTCGTGATTCTGCTCGTCGGTATCGTCTCGTATGACCGGCTGACCGTACGCGAGTATCCGGCGATCGACTCGCCGGTCGTCAGCGTCGACACCACCTATACCGGCGCCAGCGCGGAGATCGTCGAGACCAAGGTCACCAAGGTCCTAGAGGATTCGCTGGCCGGCATCGAGGGCATCAACTTCATGTCCTCGGTCAGCCGCCAGGAGCGCAGCCAGATCTCCATCACCTTCAACCTCGACCGCGACCCGTCCGATGCGGCCGCCGACGTGCGCGACCGCGTCGGCCGCGCGCGGCGACAACTGCCCGACGAGATCGACGAGCCTGTGATCCGCAAGGTCGAGGCGGATGCCCAGCCCGTCTTCTACATCTCGCTGTCCAGCGAGACCCACGATGCACTGGAGGTCTCTGAGGCCGCCGACAAGATCGTCGCCAACCAACTGCAGAGCCTGCCGGGAATCGCCCAGATCATGATCTACGGCGACCGTCAGTATGCGATGCGGATCTGGCTCGACAGCGCCCGGCTCGCGGCCTACGGCGTGACGGTACAGGACGTCGAGGCCGCGCTCCGACAGCAGAACGTCGAGATTCCGGCCGGGACGATCGAGAGCCGCGACCGCGAGTTCACGGTGCTCTCGCAGACGGACCTGAACACGCCGGAGGAGTTCAACAACCTCATCATCAGGCAGACGGACCAGGGCTATCTCGTGCGCCTTTCGGACATCGGGCGCGCCGAAATCGGCCCACGCGACGAGAGCCGCAACGTTCGTTACAAGGGGCGTACGTCCGTCACGGTCGCGATCGTCAAGCAGGCGACCGCCAACCCACTCGACGTCTCGAGCGCGGTGCGCGCTGAACTGCCGCGGGTCATCGAAACCCTGCCGGAGGGAATGATCCTCGAGCCGTCCTATGACCGGTCCGAGTTCATCGAGGAATCGATCAAGAACGTCTACTGGACGATCGGCGAGGCGATCGTGCTGGTGGTGCTGATCATCTTCCTGTTCCTCAGGTCGCTGCGCGCCACGATCATCCCGCTGGTGACGATCCCGATCTCGCTCGTCGGTGCTTTCGCGCTGATGTACATGGTCGGCTTCTCCATCAACACACTGACCCTGCTGGCGATGGTGCTGGCGATCGGCCTGGTGGTCGACGATGCCATTGTCATGCTGGAGAACATCCACCGCCATATCGAGAATGGGGTGCCGCCGGTCCGCGCGGCGATCCGCGGCGCACGCGAGATCGGTTTCGCCATCGTGGCGATGACGCTGACGCTGGTGGCGGTCTACGCGCCGATCGGCTTCATGTCCGGCTCGACTGGCCGGCTTTTCACGGAATTCGCGCTGACGCTCGCCGGCGCGGTTCTGGTGTCGGGCTTCGTCGCGCTGACGGCAACTCCGATGATGTGCTCGAAGCTGCTGAAGCACCAGACGCACCACAGTTGGCTGTATCGGCTGTTCGAGTCCGGGCTGAACGGCCTGAACGCGGGCTACAGGCGCCTACTGGCCGCCTGCATGCACGTTCGGCCGCTGGTGCTGGTGATCGGCATTGCTGTGGCGGGATCCGGCTACTGGCTGTTCTCGCAACTCAACGCCGAACTCGCCCCTTATGAGGACCAGGGGACGATCACGGCCTTCTTCACCGGCCCGGAAGGCTCGACGCTCGCCTTCACCGATCGCTACGCCCGCCAGATCGAGCAGATCCTCTCCGAGGTGCCGGAGATGGAGCGCTATTTCGTGATCGTGGGCAATCCGATGGCGAACCAGGGTCTGTCCTTCGCCCGGCTGGTTCCCTGGGACCAGCGGGAGCGCTCGAGCGTCGAGATCGCCGGCGCCTTGCGCGGCCCCATCGGAGCCATACCCGGTGTCCGCGCCTTCCCGTCTACCCCGCCGCCGCTCGGCCAGAGCGTCCGCAACACCCCTGTCGAGTTCATCATCCAGACCTCGCGGCCATACGAGGAACTGCAGGAGATCGTCGATGCCTTCCTCGATCGGGCACGGCAGAACGAGGGGCTGCAGAACGTCGAGACCGACCTAACGCTCTCCAAGCCGCAGATCCGGCTCGACGTGGACCGCGACAAGGTCGCCTCGGTGGGCGTCGATCTCGCCGTGCTCGGCCGCACCCTGGAAACGCTGCTCGGCGGGCGCCAGGTAACCCGGTTCAAACGCGGCGGCGACCAGTACGACGTGGTGGTCAGGATCGCCGACGTCGACCGGCGCAACCCGGACCAGCTCCGGCAGATCTTCGTGCGGTCATCCCACGGCGACATGGTGCAGCTCTCCAACCTCGTCTCCGTCGAAGAGACTGTGGCACCGCGCGAACTCAATCACTTCAACCAGCTGCGCTCGGCGACGATCAAGGCCAACCTGGCTCCAGGCTATACGCTCGGCCAGGCGCTGGCCTATCTGGAGGAGACCGCCGCAGAGGTGCTGCCGGCAACGGCGCGCACCGACTACGGCGGCCAGTCGCGCGACTTCCGGGATTCGAGCGCAGGCATATACACGACCTTCGTGCTGGCGCTGGCCTTCATTTACCTTGTGCTTTCCGCCCAGTTCGAGAGCTTCCGCAGCCCGCTGATCATCATGTTCACCGTGCCGCTGTCGATTACCGGCGGACTGCTGGCGCTGTGGATGGATGGCTCGACGCTCAACATCTACAGCCAGGTCGGCCTGGTGACGCTGATCGGGCTGATCACCAAGCACGGCATCCTCATCGTCGAATTCGCCAACCAGCTCAGGATCGGCGGCCGGAGCAAGATCCAGGCGGTGATCGAGGCCTCGGTGCTGAGGCTCAGGCCGATCCTGATGACCACCGGCGCCATGGTGCTCGGCGCGGTGCCGCTGGCGATGGCGACCGGCGCGGGCGCCGAGAGCCGCCAGGACATCGGCCTTGTGATCGTCGGCGGCCTGCTGGTCGGAACCTTCTTCACGCTGTTCGTGATCCCGGTGGTCTACACCTACATCGCCGGGGGCGTCGGCGAGGTGGAAGAGGAAGAGGAACACCACGCCCCACATCCCGTCCCCGAGCCGAAGCTGCCGCAGGCAGCCGAGTGAGGCGTGCTCAGCCCATCGGGTGAAAGCAGGCCACGCGCCGTCCCGCCCCGCGCGCCGCCAGCAGCGGTTCTTCGCTCCGGCATCGGTCATCGGCGCGCGGACAGCGCGGGGCGAAGGGGCAGGCTCTTGCGCCTGGTGCCGGAGGCGGCTCGGCCGGTGCCCTGCCCGGCCGGCGGCGGAAGGCCGGGTCCGGCCTGGGGACCGCCGAGAGCAGCAGCGCCGTATAGGGATGAGCCGGCGCCGCGAACACGGCCGCCGTCGGTCCCTGCTCCACCACCCGTCCCAGATACATCACCGCCACCTCGTCGGTGACGTGGTTCACGACCGTCAGGTCATGGCTGATGAACAGGAAGGTGACGCCGCGCTTCTCGCGGAGGTCCATCATCAGGTTGAGGATCTGCGCCTGGATCGACACGTCGAGTGCGGAGACCGGCTCGTCGGCGACGATCAGGTCGGGGCCGGTGACCAGCGCGCGGGCGATGGCGATCCGCTGGCGCTGACCGCCGGAGAACTCGTGCGGATAGCGGTCGGCCTGCTCGGCGGACAGGCCGACGGCATCGAGCGCCTCGGCCACCGCCTTGCGGCGGCCTTGCCAGTCGAGTTCGGGCGCGAGAACGCTCAGCGGCTCCGCGACGATCCAGCCGACCTTTCTGCGCGGATCGAGCGAGCCGTAAGGATCCTGGAAGACGATCTGCATCCTGCGGCGCAGGGTCCTCAGTCGGGCCGCCGGTGCCGCGAATAGGTCCTCGCCGCCGATCCGCACCGTCCCCCCGGTCGGCCGGTCGAGTGCCAGCACGATGCGGGCGAGTGTCGACTTGCCGCAGCCGGATTCCCCGATCAGCCCGAGGCTGCGCCCCGCCTCGATGGTCAGCGACACGCCATGCACGGCCCGGTAGACCGGCTGCGGCGCGAACAGGCCGGGCCTCGGCAGTGCGTAGTCGCGCACGACGCGGTCGATCTCCACGAGAGGGGGAGCGGTCGTCATGTCATCGCGCCCTCCGGTCCCGGATAGAAGCAGCGCACCCGGTGATCCGGGCCATATGGATCCGGCGGCGGCGTTTCGATGCGACACCGCTCCCGCACTCGCGGGCATCGAGGCGCGAAGGGGCAGCCGATGCGCTGACGACGCGGATCGGGCACCTGGCCGGGAATCGTCGCGAGCCTCCCCCCTTGCGCACCGACGAGCGCGCGGCTCGGCATCGCGGCGAACAGGCCCCGCGTATAGGGATGGGCCATTCGGGCGAAGACCTCCGCCGTCGGCCCCTCCTCCACGACCGTTCCCGCATACATTACCAGCATCCGGTCTGTGGTCTCGGCAATGACGCCGAGGTCGTGGCTGATCATCATCAGCGCAGCGCCGGTCTCGGCCGCGACTTCGGCGATCAGGTCCAGGATCTGCGCCTGGATGGTTACGTCCAGCGCCGTGGTGGGCTCGTCGGCGATCAGCAGTTCCGGCCCGCAGGCGAGCGCGATGGCGATCACCACGCGCTGGCGCTGGCCGCCCGACAGCTGGTGCGGATAGAGGCTTGGCGGGAAGCGGCCGGGCGGAAGCCCGACCCGCTCGAGCAGCGCCACCGCCTTCTCCAGCGCCTCGCGACGGCCGAGGCCGAAATGCAGGCGCATGCCCTCGGCGACCTGGTCGCCGATGGTGCGAACCGGATTGAGCGCCGTCATCGGCTCCTGGAAGATCATGCCGATGCGCCGACCGCGCACACGGCTCATGGCGGTGTCGTTCTTGGCCAGCAAGTCCTCGCCTGCGAGGCGTATCGCGCCGGACGTCTCGGCCGCCTCCGGCATCAGGCCCATCACTGCCAGCGCCGTCATCGACTTGCCGCAACCGGATTCGCCCACTAGGCCGACCGCCTCGCCCTTCGCGATACTCAGGTCCACATGATGCAGCACCCGCGCCGAGCCGCCAGGCAGCGGGAAACCGACCACCAGATCCTCGACCTCCAGCAGCGCCGTCATCGCGACCGCCTCAGTCTGGGGTCGAGCACATCGCGCAGGCCGTCGCCGAAGAGGTTGAGGCCCAGCACGGTCAAGACGATGGCAAGGCCGGGGAAGATGACGAGGTGCGGTGCGATTGCCGCCATGGTCTGCGCCTCGTTCAACATCCTGCCCCAGGAGGGCTGCGGCGGCCGCGTTCCGAGCCCGAGATAGGAGAGCGCCGCCTCGCCCAGGATCGCCAGAGCGAACTGGATGGTCGCCTGGACGATCAGCACGTTGCCGATGTTGGGGAGGATGTGCTCGGCGGTGATCCGCGCCGCGCCCTTGCCCGCCGCGCGCGCAGCCATGACGTAGTCGCGCTGCCAGACCGCCATGCCGGATCCGCGGGTCAGCCGCGCGAAGACGGGAATGTTGAAGATGCCGATGGCGATGATGGAGTTGACCGCGCCGGGGCCGAACAGGGCGGTGATCATCACCGCGGACAGCAGGAACGGGAAGGCGAAGGCGAAGTCCGAGAAGCGCATCACCACTTCGTCGATCCAGCCGAGCCGCGCCGCGGCGAGTGCGCCCAGCGGGACGCCGATCCCCATACCGATGCCGACCGCGACTACCGCGACCAGGACGGAATTGTGGGTGCCCTTCATCAGCATCGAGAGCACGTCGCGGCCGTACTGGTCGGTGCCGAGCCAATGCGCCATCGAGGGCCCCTGCAGCCGGGCACCGATGTTCATCGCGGTATAGGACCAGGGCGTCCAGAACACGGCGATGATCGCCACCACCACGAACAGCAGGGTGATCGTGCCGCCGACGACGAAGCTGCCGGAGCGCGAGCCCTTCCCAATCACCTCGCGCAGCGCCGCCGCCTCAGCCATTGGCGGCTCCCCTCAGCCGTGGATCGATCGCCAGATAGGCGATATCGACCAGGAAGTTGACGACGACCACGAAGCCCGCCAGCAGGACGACCAGCGACTGCACAACGATCAGATCGCGCTGGGCGATTGCCTGGAACAGGAGCCGGCCGAGCCCCGGCAGGTAGAAGACGTTCTCGATGACGATGGTGCCCGCCACCAGGAAGGAGAACTGCAGCCCCATGATGGTGATGACGGGGATCAGCGCGTTGCGCACGGCGTGGCACCACAGCGCGGCGCTGCGCGTCAGCCCCTTGGCACGGGCGGTACGGACATGGTCCTCGCCCAGCACCTCCAGCACTGAAGAGCGGGTGACACGGGTGAGGATCGCGGCCTGCGGCAGCGCCAGCGCCACCGCCGGCAAGAGGAGCGACCGCAGGCCAGGCAGCAGCCCCCCCTCCCAGCCCGCGAAGCCGCCGGCCGGGAACCAGCCCAGCGTGATCGAGAACAACAGGATCAGCAGCATCGCGAACCAGAAGTTCGGAATTGCGATGCCGATCTGCGCGACGGCCGAGACGCCGACATCGCCCAGGCGGTTGTGGCGGGCGGCAGCGATCACGCCGCTGGGAATGGCGATTGCCGTCGACAGTGCGATCGCCATCAGGGCGAGCGGCAGACTGACATTGAGCCGCTGGAGGACGAGATCGGAGACCGGCCGCGAATAGGTGTAGGAGGTGCCGAGGTCGCCGGTCAGCAGGCCACCGACCCAGGCGAGATACTGCACGATCAGCGGCCGGTCGAGGCCAAGCTGCTGGCGCATGGCGGCCAGCGTGTCCTCGCGCGCGCCCACCCCGAGAATGATCGTCGCCGGGTCGCCCGGCAGCACCTGCATAACCAGGAAGACCACCAGCGAGGCGGCAAACAGCGTCGCGACGAGAGCGGCGAAGCGCTTGGCGATCAGGCGGGACATGGGTCAATCGTGCGCATGCAATCA